>DATMSL010000551.1:0-3237 GCA_035565435.1 Dyadobacter sp.
ATTTTCCTGTCAATAGAAAAATAGACGTGGCACGCATGAAAAGCCATGTGGACGCCGCTAGGCGCCGGGATGCCGTGGACTATCGAGCCGGCCTCACCACCGGTTATGAAAGCAGCGGCATGCCGATGCTGAATAATTAACACCAACCGAAAGCTACCCAATGTATAAAAATGCACCCAGCGAATTTTCCATCGCTTTGGACTTGGTGGCCCACTCCGGCATCGATCTTAGCGCGGCCACACTGACCAATTTGAGGATGTCAGCCGAGGCTAGGACGTTGACAATTTTATGGAATGGGAAAAAGGAGCCCGTTGGCTATGTTTCCTGGGCTGGAGCAAATAAGGAAAGCGTCAAGATGGCCTGCCAGTTCAATATCTCACCGTCCAAGCTTTGGGAATTTCGAGAAGGGAACATCGCCTTCATCATGAATGTTCTATTCTCTCCAAGATTCAAGGACGAGGCAAAGGCGGAATTTAGAAAATTCGTCAGGGCGCGCCATGCCGTGTTCTTCATAAAAAAGGGGGAAAAGCGGTTGGCGGTGAGAACCTCCAAGGGTTTCCGTTTTCCTGAAATGTAAGCCGGCGGTAACGAAATTGAATATTTCAAATTCACAAAAAAAGCTTTCCTTTGTCGTTCCGTTCACATTGGAAGAATCCATTGGCGACGTTTCTCGCTGGCGCCACGAGGTAAATAACGACAGCGAGCGTCGATTCAGACTTCTGGTCAGCTCATTTCTGACGATGTTCGACCAGAACGAGTTATGCGAGTTTTTAATCGTCTGCCCCGAAAAACACGTCGACGCGATACGGAGTCTGGTGACCAACGTCACCACGGACGATAGATATGTGGTCCTTACCGAATCCGTGGTCGCCCCGAAAATCGGCGCGGTGCTGCGCGCCAATGTCGACGGGATGGGCGGCTGGTACGCGCAACAGGTGATCAAACTCGCCGCCCATGAGGTGGTGAAGACAAAATATTATGTGGTGCTGGACAGCGATATTGTGTGCATCCGGCCATGTGGCTACGACAGCTTCGTGGTTGGCGAGCTGTGCTTGTTGAACATTGAAACCAGCGCCGACTATGCACGGCTCTACCACGCGGATTTCATTCAACAAGAGGAGAAATTTAAACGTGACCGTTTCGCCAGTTCCTCGCGCGTGGTGAATCAAAGCTTCGTTGAAGGCGGGATGGATCGCTTTTATGGCGAGACGCCGGTAGTTCTTTCCACCGCGCATGTTCGCTTGTTGATTCAGGCATTGGAACGCCAGCACGGCGCCGGCTGGATCGATGTACTGACGACATTTCAACGCTGGACCGAGTATGGCCTGTATTTTGGCTTTTTAGACAGCCAAAATATGCGGGACCAGGTGTACAAAGAGGCAGACTGCAACGCGATTCTCAGCTTGGAAAAGTCCGTTTGGCACGAGAGCCATCACTACCTTCTTCCGAGAGAATACGATCAAGCACACTTTTTCGGCGCGAAATCCGGATATTTTGTAGCTATTCAATCTTGGATACCCGAGGCTAACTGGCTGCCGGCGCGCTACGCCTCCAAAGTCGAATTTTATCGCGACATGGAAAAATGGGTTGCCGCTGCGGCCGAAAAAAACATGGTTCCGCATGAGCAACTTTGTCCAATAAAAGGAGCACTATGGATGACTTCCGAGGTCTGATTCCTGTCGCGGCGTGCGCCATCATTGTGGGTATCCGCTGGCGGCGTAGCACCGATGCCGACGTCAAGGTTTATAACATCAAGAAAAGGCACTGGTATGCAATATTAGAATCAGTTCTGCTCATTACTGCGGCGATGATGATTCTAAGAGGACTATAGCCAAATGAATTACCTCGTACTAATCCTTAGCGCCACGCGGTTGATCGCGCACTTTCTGGTATTTTCCCTCATCGATCGCACAGCCGCCATCGATGCCGACATCGACCGCTGGACCGACATAGTCTTAAATAAGAAAAAACCGGGATTTACCACCGTTTTTTACTGCTCATGACCTTTTTCCCCGAATTCAGAAACCTCTTCTATTACAGGGTCGGTGCCGGCGGAAAATTCCTGGGCATCTTTTGCCCCCCCCGATGAACACCCTTTTTCTTGCTTCGCATTCAATCGGGCCTGGGCTCTTTATCCAGCATGGTTTTTCAACAATTATTGCGGCAAGAAGTATCGGGAAAAATTGCTGGATAAATCAGCAAGTCACGATCGGATACTCCAACGAAACTGATTGTCCTGATATCGGCGACCACGTGACCATCTGCGCGGGGGCGAAAGTCATCGGTGGCGTGACGATAGGCGAAAACTCGAAGGTCGGCGCCAACGCCGTTGTTATAAAAAATGTGCCGGCAGATGTAACGGTGGTGGGCGTTCCGGCGCGCATAGTAAGGCGTAATGGTAGACGCGTTGACGAGGCGCTGTAAGGTCTTTCAATGAAACAAGGCGACAGCGCCTTCAGCGCGTCAGCACCAGCGACAGGAAGGCGCTGTTGGGGCCGTTCGACAGCTTGAAAAACAGTTTGTTGCGGCCCTTGTTGAAATGCAGCACACGCTTGCCCTCGGTGCGGTTGTAGTCGCGCAGATAGGCGGCGCCGTCGTCGAAAATCTGGTTAAAGTAGCCCTGCTTGTTGACGTTCCCGCCTTTCCAAACCATGTGGTCGTTCAGGTAGATCTGGACATCGTCGTCGGCGCCGATCCACGCGGTCAAGTCGCAGGCCTGGTCGACGAAGACTTCGGTGTAGCCGTAGTAGACCGAGTCCTCGACCGCGTCCGGTGGAACCATCGGATAGCTCTGCGCGGTCACGTAGCGCCACTTGAGCAGGCGCTTGTCCTTGCCGAAATAAACCGCGTCCAGCACCACCGCCTTTTCCGGTGGATAGGAGGGGTTATCGAACAGGCCTCCTTCGTGGCGGCCGGCGAACGGTCCGATGATGTACCAGCTGTTCAGGTAGACGCGGTTGGCATACTGGCCGCCCGCGCCGAGCATGCGCCCGTGTCCCGGCACCATGGTGGCGACATCGACCGGCGGAATCCGGCCGGCGCCTTTGTCGAAGAAGCTGGTCTTGTTGCCGAAGTAGCTCTTCGATGCCGTCGTCTCTCCGCCAGGCCTGTCGGCGCCGATAAACTCGGCGATTTCCGCGTCCACCGAGCTGCCGCGCCCGTGTCCCTGGGCAGGCGCCCCCGCCTGTCCAGGGCCATTGCTTTGACTGCCCGCTTCGACCGGCACGCCGTTCGCCT
>DATMSL010000552.1:0-6846 GCA_035565435.1 Dyadobacter sp.
CTTATAACCATCAGTCGGCAGTACAATTTAAGAAAAGTTCTACTAAAAAGTGAACTTTTCGATTTTGGACTTTCTATTGATACGCCGGTTTCGAAATAGGTAACAGAAAAATTATTTTGGGGTACGAAAAAAAAAGCGGCACCTCCCGCAATGGGGAAGGTGCCGCCCGGATACTATGTATTTGAACCTTACTTAACTGTCAGAATACGTTCTACTTTTTGGTCGGCGAGTTCGAAAGTTTTGGTTTGAACTTCGTTGCCGCTGATGATGTCCAGCTTGTATTTGCCGGGTTCCATCGCATCGAGGTTCAGGGTGCGTCCAAACTTCTTGTGGTCTCTAGAAATTGTTTCGCGGTATACCACAACTCCCTCCCCGTCTTTAAGCAGTAATGTGGTTTTGGAGTCGGTGCTGCCCTTGTCTACCAGAACGTTGATTTTACCGGTTTTGGTGGCGTAAATGCCGGTTCCGAAAGTGGATGCTTTCTTGGCTTCTTTGTCTCCTGCCTGGGCGGTGAAAGAAGCGGCTGCAAGCGCAAATGCGCAAATGAAGGTTTTAACTGATGTTTTCATGGCTATTTTATTTTTATGGCTATAAATTTTGTTCTATTTCAAGAACACGACAAAGGTAAGAGCATGCCCGTGTACGATCTGAATCAAAGTACACGAGCGGAATTTCGGGTGGGACAAATGGTTGATTCCCAGCATAAGCAATTGAACGGTATCTCATGGCTATTTTTCAAAAATGTAACCAAGAGACGTAAGGTCGGGTAGGAGTGTTGCTTGGAAAAGTGTTAATAACTGTTAAAAAAAACGGCCCTCCATCTGTGGGGGCCGCTTTTAACTAAAACTAAAACCGAAACTATTCTTTTTCTACAAAGTCCATATCCTTTGTAAATGTCTCTTCCAGGAAATATAAGGCCAGCAATGCCACTACGGCTGTCGCTATGCCTATTACCAACCCACTCTGGACTACGCCCAGGTCGGGTCTGAAACTCACAAACAATGCCGCCAGCGGAATAGTCGCGCCGCGCACGAAATTGGGTACTGTTGTCGCAACAGTTGCCCGAAGGTTCGTTCCGAACAATTCCGCAGCAATGGTAATAAACAAAGTCCAGTAACCATTACAGAATCCGAGCAAGGTACAAAGCAAGTAGAAGGAGAACAAATCTTGCATCGGAATAAGCAAATAGCCTATCACCATAGCAAGCGAAAGCATGATGAACAGCCTGATTACTTTCTTCCTGCTACGCATGTACTGGCTAAGTAATCCACTGACGATATCTCCGGCCACCTGCCCCGAAAAAGCCAGCATCACTGCTTTTCCCGCATTGATTCCTTCAATGCCTTTCGCAGCACCGAATTCGGGCGAAAAGGTAATGAGAATCCCCACCACGAACCAAATAGGCAGGCCGACAAGGATCGCCATCAGGTATTTGCCGAGGCGTTTCCCGTTAGTCAGGATCATGAAAATATTGCCGCGATCCACCGAACGCTCCTTGGCATGTTTGAACATGCCCGATTCAAAAACATTGAAACGTAATACCAAAAGCAGCAAACCCATTCCTCCTCCTACAAAATAGGAGATGCGCCATGCAAATAAGTCGGCTACGAAGTAAGCTAAAATTGCCCCCAAAACTCCGAGGGTAGCCACCAATGTGGTGCCATAGCCGCGTATTTCTTTGGGTAATACCTCCGTAACCAGTGTAATTCCGGCACCCAGCTCACCCGCCAGCCCGACACCCGCAATAAAGCGAAGAAGCGCATATTGATCAAGCGATGTGACAAAACCGTTGCCGATATTGGCCAGCGAATACATGATAATCGACCCGAAAAGAACAGAAAGCCGGCCTCTTTTATCTGCTATCACCCCCCACAACACGCCGCCGATCAGCATTCCAGCCATTTGGTAATTCAATAAACTGATGCCTTCATTCAGCAGCTGATCGTCGGCGACGTTCAGTGCTTTCAGACTAGGCACCCGCACCACGCTGAACAAAAACAGGTCGTACATATCGACCAGGTAGCCCAATGCAGCCACTATTACAGGCACTTGCAATAGCTGCGAAAGCAGCGATTGTTGAGAATTATTGGTTGTTGTTGACATAGGGTTAGGTTTTACTTCGGCTTTCGGCTTCGGCCGTCGGCCTGTGTTGTTAAATGTCAATCAATTCTGTTTTTTAACCGCTGAATTGTCAAGTCAGGTGGTCAGGAGGTGGTCAGGTGTAGTCATTTATTGTCAGATGTTGTCAGGTGTAGTCAGGTATTGTCAGATGTTGTCACTGATAGTCAAGTGCGGTCAAGTGTAGTCATTTGAGAAATACATATTCTTTCTAACAACCCCTGACAATTTCTTGACAATACTTGACTATCAGTGACTACGCTTGACAGAACCTGACTACACCTGACAAGGTTTGACCATACCTGACAATACTTGACCCACCTTACAGCCTGTCAATCAGCATTCCGCCGTCCACCCCGATCACCTGGCCGGTGGAGTACGGGAAATCGCCTCTCGTGAGCGACGCAACGGCCTTGCCAACGTCCTCGGGCGTGCCCCAGCGGGGCTGCAACGCAATGCCGCTTTGAAACAGGTTGTCGTATTTCTCCTGTACTTTGGAAGTCATGTCGGTGGAAATAATACCCGGCCGGATTTCGTAAACCGGAATATTGTACTCGGCCATTCTCACTGCAAAAAGCAGGTTGGTCATGGCAAGCCCGGCTTTTGAAATACAATATTCCCCACGGTTAATGGAAGCCACCGTTGCAGAAATGGACGTTACGAAAATGATCGCTGCTTCAAATGCATGGTTATCCTGCTTGGCGGCTACCATACGTTTGCCGATGGCCTGGGTGAAAAAGAACGGCCCTTCGAGGTTGGTCGTCATCACTTCCCGGTAATTCTCGGCGGTCGTTTCCAGTATGTCGAGCCTCACACGCGGTGCTATGCCGGCATTGTTGACGAGCAGGTTGATCTGCCCGAAAACGGAATAGGCCTTTTCGATAATGGCTTCACGATCGGCCGCACTGGCGATGCTTCCCTGGCAATAAGCCACTTCTGCACCCAGTTCACGCAGTTCGTTGAGCGCATCGGCAGCGCCCGCTTCGTCGCGGACGCCGTTGATGGCCAGATTGTACCCTTCTTTGGCAAGGGCCTTGGCAATACCAAAGCCAATGCCGCGACTTCCGCCGGTGATTAATGCGGTCTTTTTCATAGTGCCTGCACGTCAACCCATTGGCGTTTCTCCCAGCTCTCGATGCCTTTTTCGGCGAGTTGCACACCGCGCGCACCGGCTTTCAGATCCCATGGGAATGGCTCGTCTTTCACAATATGTTTCAGGAAAAGCTCCCACTGCGCCTTGAATGCATTGTCGTAAATCTCCTGCTCAGGCACTTTCGACCATCCGTCAAAGAACGGGATTGGTTGTGCGATGTCCGGATTCCAGACAGGCTTTGGCGTATTGCCGTAATGCTGGATGTAGCAGTCGCGCAGACCGGCAACGGCTGAGCCGTGCGTACCGTCCACTTGCAGCGTGAGCAGGTCGTCGCGGCGTACACGTACCGTCCAGGAAGAGTTGAAATGCGCGATTACATCGCCTTCCAGTTCAAATGTCGCGTAGCAGGCGTCGTCGGCAGTACATTTATAGGTATTGCCATTCTCGTCCACGCGCTCGGGGATGTGGGTCGCGCCGAGGCAGGAAACGGCTTTCACGTTGCCAAATAGGTTATCCAGCACATAACGCCAGTGACAGAGCATATCCACGATGATACCGCCGTCGTCTTCCTTGCGGTAGTTCCACGAAGGTCGTTGAGCAGGAATGCTCGTTCCTTCGAAAACCCAGTAGCCAAACTCGCCGCGTACGGAAAGGATTTTTCCGAAGAATCCGGCTTCCATTAGTCTTTTCAGTTTGACCATACCGGGCAGCCAGAGCTTGTCCTGCACCACACCGTTTTTCAAACCGGCTTTGGTGGCCAGTTCATAGAGCTCCAATGCCTCTTCGGTGGTAGTACCGGTTGGTTTCTCACAATAAATGTGCTTTCCGGCCTTGATAGCCTTCTTCACGGCCGCCGCACGGCGACCGGTAACCTGCGCATCGAAATAGATCTGGTAATGCGGATCAGACATCACCGAATCCAGATCGGTAGTGTATTTCTGCACGCCGGATTGCTTGCAAAGTGCTTGCAATTTCGCTTCGTTACGGCCTACGAGAATCGGATCGGGCATGATTACTTCGTCGGAGGAAATCTTCACGCCGCCCTGTTCGATAATGGCTTTGATCGAACGCAGTAAATGCTGGTTGGTACCCATACGGCCGGTTACGCCGTTCATGATAATGCCAATGGTATGTGTTGTCATTGTTGTTATGTTTTTTGATTAATGGCGCGAAGTTTCCGCTTCCTGGCGCGAAGCTGCGCTTCGTGCCCGCTATGTTGGAGGCCTCCGGCCGACTTGATTTACGTTACGCTAACTGACGCCGGCCAGAGGCCTGCGAATAGTTTGCACGAAGCAGAGCTCCGCGCCATGCATTACACCGTTTTTACAAATGCTTCGGTAATCTCGTTGAGGAACAAATGCTGATCCTTCGCCCAATGGATATTCGAGAAGATCTCCACCTCGCAGAATCCATTGAAACCCGTAGCTTCTACCCAGCCTCTGATCTTTTTCAGGTCAATACATCCTTCACCCATTAAGCCGCGGTCATTCAAAAGATCGATCGTGTTCACTTTCCAGTCACAGACATGGTAAGCGAACAGGTTGCCATTCGCCCCGCAGCGTGCGATCTCTTTTTCAAGGTCGCCATCCCACCACAAGTGGTACACGTCCACCGCAACGCCCACAAAAGGCGATTTGAAATACTCGGCCATATCATTGGCCTGTGCCATGGTGTTAATAGCCGAGCGGTCGGCGGCGTACATCGGGTGCAACGGCTCGATGGCGAGTTTCACACCTAATTTTTCAGCCAGCGGCAAAATGGCCGCAATGCCCTCACGGATCTGATTACGGGAGGTTTCCAGCGACTGGTCCGGTGAAGCGCCGCATACCAGCACGATCATGGGCGCTCCCAGTGCCGCGGCCTCTTCGAGGAGCTTGCGGTTATGATCGATCGCCTGTGCACGTCCGGCGCTGGTCGTATGGGGGAAAAAACCGCCGCGTACGTAAGAGACAATTTCCAGCCCTGCGGCGCGGATGATCTCACCCGCACGGTGCGGTCCGATTCCCTCAATCGCATTTTGCCAGACACTAATGCCCTTTACGCCGGCATTAGCATAGTTTTCCACCGCCTCCGAAAGTCCCCAGGGCTTGGTAGTAATGGTGTGGATACAGCACCGGTCAAGTGTTATGTTTTCCAATTCGGAGAAATGGTTATTGTTTAATATTGATTTGAATGCACGATTACTTCACCGCGCCGAGGTAGCTGTAATAAGGCAGCCCCTTATTGATCCGGTGCAGGTAAAGCGCTACTTCACGTGCATGGTAATCGCCCCACATGCTCGATTCGCCATTTGGAATTTTCTGTCCGGCAGGTACATTGTCCCAGCCATTCGGGCGATGGTAAATCGAATGCAGGATCAAACCCTGGTGCGTTGGATCGGTCGAGAGGTAAGGTTCAGCAAAAAGCGAATCCACAGCTGTGAGGCCGGCTTGCCAGTAGCGGTTTCCAGCTTCTGTTTGCCCTTTCTCGTTCAGGTATTTGCCCAAACGGAGCAATCCCTGGGCGCCAATAGCCGCTGCAGAGCTATCGATCGGTTCAAAGTCGTTGTAAGGATCGGAAGTTCTGGAAGTATAATCGCCCAGTTTGTGAATTTGCGGTGCGCCGGTATCCCAGTAAGGAATGCCGTCGGATGCGGTATTTTCGATGTAAAAATCGCAGGTAGCTTGTGCGGCTTTGAGGTAAATGCGCTCAATTTCGGCACGGCCCCCCATTGGTGCCAATTCTTCGTCCGAGAAGCTGGCCAGCGATTCGAGCTGCTCGGCGAAGCCTACCATCGCCCACGCGAGGCCGCGCGTCCAGGTGGTGAAGCCCGAGAAGCCTTGCTGAGAGTTGGGGCAGCGGTAGTTTCCGTCGTTGGTATTGAACACGCTTTCGTGCGCGGTGCGGCCCCAAAGATCGTAGCTGTCGCGGCCTTCGCCGTAGTAAACCGAATAGTTGGCAGTAGCAATGGAATGCAGCGTTCCGCGTTCGAGCAGGCTGGTTTTTAAATCGTTCTCACCCATATAACTATGGCCGAGCAAATGCGAAACCATCAGCGCACGCACCGAGCGGATCGTATCCACAAACAACGAGTGCGGCCCGTTGAATGAGTGGATAAAGCCCTGACCGTTTTTAATAGGCGTCCAGCGGCGTGCCTGTACAGACCCGGATACTTTCAGCGCGATTTCGTAAAAGTTGCGCTCCCATTCGTTTTCAGGGATCACACCCTCGTTCATCAGGCGGAGCAGGTTGCCGTAGGTGCTCACATTGTTGAAACCATGATCATGCACACCGAAATGTCCTACGTGCGAGGCCATGAAATCCACCGTGTTTTTGCGGGCACTTGCGAGGTAGCTTTCGTCGCGGGTCGCGTCAAATTGCAATACTTCCGCCCCATACTGGAATCCCTGTGTCCATTCCGTCCAGCCGCGAAGGGTGTATTTGCCGTTCACAGTGAAAACCGGGGTCCCTTTGGAATTGTCGTACTCCTTATTGATGAGCTTGATTTTTTCACCGGAAACCTCCCAGAAACGGTCGAGTTTGGATTGGAGTGAAGCGGCCGTCAATTCGTTTTTTATCTGCATAACTTATATCAATAGTATTATTTAGCCATTTTAATTTTGGATAATACAAAGATATTTGTAGCGAAAAGCGAT
>DATMSL010000553.1:0-5066 GCA_035565435.1 Dyadobacter sp.
CATCAACTTTCCAATCTTCCACTTCGGAATATTGCGCTTTAACAGCCTCTTAGCCAGGTCAATTTTCAAACGGTAGAGCTCATCCACCGAAAGCTTCTTCCCGATGAGGGCAATTTTAGTTGCCAGTACAACCTGTGCAAATGGATTATCACTCGCTTCCAATTCTTCTTCCGATTGATCCAGCACCTTATAACTATTAAACCGAAAACAAACGCTCGTCCCCAGGCAAGCCTGCTCAAATTGGGCAGGGAGGAAATGCCTGCAATCGTCCGTGAGGATGGCAAATGCGGTAATGGGTTTGCGGTGTTTGTCCCAAATACGGTAGTAGTAGGTAAACATCCGGTCGGCGAAGGTTTCGTCGCGGTAGCCTTGTACTTCAATATGCACCAACAGCCAGGCTTCGGCGCCGGAGCGGCAATGCACTTTTACGAGCTTATCCACATACCGGGTGGCGAATGCATCGCCCTCCGCCGGGAACAGCTGTTCCAGCTCCTGATCGAGGTATTCGAAACCTTTCTCGAAGTCGAAGAGGATCTCTGCATTGGGAAAGAAGAATTTGAGAAAGTCATCGAAAATGTCTTCCAGTATCGATTTCCATAGTATGTCGTTACGCTTCATTGCAAAAAAGAAAAGGGTGACCGAACATTGTTACGTTCTGCCACCCTTTTGGTAACGCTATTTTACAAGCTATTTTTTTCAGAGCTTGCCGAGCTCGTGGATCAGCCTTTCGGTTTCTTCCAGAGACGTCGCCGGGAAGTTAGCGATGCGGAGCTGCGTAGCCTTGCCGGCGCCATAACCGCTGCCGATCACCATGCCTTTTTCTTTGATAGCCTTGATAATGTCGGCCGACGGAGCCTCGGTATCTGTCACGACCACAGTTTGCGAGCGAAGCGCTTTCTCTTTCACGAATGCGGAGAAACCGGCTGTCTTTTCTATAAACTTGTAAAGCAAATCTGCTTTGTGCTCAGTCTCTTTACGGATATTTTGTATACCTACGCGATTGAAATCTTCTGCAATTTTACCCAGCAGGTAAATAAGCATCACATTCGGTGTAGCAGGTGTTTCGTTGTTCTGCGCGTTCTTCCAAAGCGTCGGCAAATCGTTGTGCGCGCCGATGGAATAGGTATTACGAATGTTTTTCGCTTTTTCCAGGCAACGCTCGCTTACGATCCAGACGCCCAGGCCAGCCGGCAAACCAAATGCTTTTTGCACCGAGAAAAACGCCGTGTCGACAATGCTGTAATCCAGCGCCGGGTATGGTGCGGACGACACCATGTCCACCGCGATAAACTTCGACGGGTTATTCCGTTTCAGTTTATGAATCTCCGCCACCGGCATCTGAACACCTGAACTTGTTTCATTATGCGTTGTCGCGATCAATTCCGCATATTCCGGTACTTCCACATCAACCGCCAGAAATCCTTCCCCCATTGGTTTTTCAAACTTGTGGGCATATTTGTTCAGCGCACTCGAATATTCGCAGAATTTCTTGGAAAACGAGCCATTCACCAGGTGAAAGCTTTCCAATTCTACGGTGCTGAACAGAATGCGTTCAAAAGCTTCAGAAGCAGAACCGAGAAAAAGGATAGCGTGCGTGTCAGGCACGTTCAGGAGCGTACGCAGCTGATCGACCGTGAACTTGTGCAAATCGCGGTACTGCTGGCTGCGGTGTGAAATCGAACCAAGCTGGTTTTCGACAAAAGTTTTTAAATGTTGTTCGAATGTCGGGTATAGAGCCGCTGGGCCAGGAGTGAAAAATGTTAGTGACATTGGTGAGTTAATAACTGGTGAACAGGTGAAGAATAGCTGTGAAACTTAAATGGTCAGCTTAAACAAGCTGACCATTCGAATCACTTTTTAGTACAGCATCCGGAAACGGATCGTTCCTTCGACCTCTTTCACTTCCTGAATAAATTCCTCTGTATAATCTTTGGCAATATCCACGATCACGTAGCCGATGTGCTCATTGGTTTTGAGATACTGCCCGGTGATATTGATATTGTTTTTTGCAAAAATCTGGTTCAGCTTCGCCAGCACGCCCGGCACATTCGCGTGGATGTGCAGGAGGCGGTGCGAATCTTTCAGCTTCGGCAATTGTACCTCAGGGAAGTTCACGCTGCCGTAAGAGCTGCCATTGTTCATGAATTCCAGCAATTTGGAAGGCACGAAATGGCCGATGTTTTCCTGCGCCTCCTCGGTGCTGCCGCCGATGTGCGGTGTCAGGATCACGTTTGGTAGGCCCATCAGCTCGCTTTCGAACATTTCGTCGTTCGTTTTTGGCTCTTTCGGGAACACGTCCACACCTGCTCCGGCTACTTTACCGCTCTTCACGGCGTCGGCCAATGCTTTGATGTCGACGACATGGCCCCGTGAGAGGTTCAGGAAAATCACACCGTCTTTCATCAAGTCAAACTCGCGTTTGCCGATCATGTTGGCGTTCTCCTTACGACCGTCCACATGCAAGCTCAGTACGTCGGACATTGCCAGCAATTCTTCAAGGGTATTCACCTTCTTCGCATTTCCGATCGACAGTTTTTCAACCGCATCATAAAAATACACATCCATACCCAGCGCCTCAGCCACAACCGAAAGCTGTGTACCAATGCTGCCATAACCTACCATCCCGAGCTTCTTGCCACGGATCTCGAAGCTGCCGTTTGCAGATTTATCCCAGATACCTTTATGCATGGAATTACTTTTGCCGACGATATTACGAATCAGCAAAATCATCTCGCCTACTGCCAGCTCCACCACAGAACGAGTGTTGCTGTATGGCGCGTTAAATACTGCGATACCTTTTTTGGCAGCCTCGTCGAGGTCGATCTGGTTGGTACCTATACAGAACGCACCGATCGCCATCAGACGGTTCGCGTTTTCAAGAACACGCTTGGTAATAGTCGTTTTAGAACGGATACCGATAATGGATACGTCCTTGATACGCTCGCACAATTCATCCTCGTCAAGGGCACCTTTTACGAATTCCACATTGAAGCCTTCTTCCTCAAACGCCTTGCGCGCAACCGGGTGCACGTTTTCAAGAAGCAACACCTTGATGCGGCTCTTAGGGTAAGACTGGCTTCTGCTGAATTTATTATCAAAAAGAAAATCGTCGAATGAAGTAGCGATATGGTCCGCCACTGCCGTTACTTTCGGGCGCTCGACGTTTTCAGTAAATGCATAGAAACGATTGGCCAGGCCGGATGCTTTCAATTCATAATCCGTATAGCCATCACCGATCGCGTAAACGTCGCCGGACAAGTTCAACGCAGAAAGGATCTTGATCTTTCCGCCGTCCATCGACAACACGTTCTCCTCGTCGATCCCCACGATATTTCCTTCCTCGTCAAACACGAACTCATTGGCATACACATGATCGGCCAGAATGCCCAGCTCGGTAGCCACAGGAACGATAAACTCCTTAAACCCACTGGAAACGATAAAAATCTGTTCCGCATTCTCCGTCAGAAACTGCGTGTTGCGCTTGAACGAATCCGAAACCTTTGTGCGCAGAAAGGAAACCAGTTCTTCAATGTGCGAACGGCTGGCTTTCAGTAAGGCGATTCGTTGGCGCAGACCATCCGCAAACGACATTTCGCCATTCATACCCTTGTTGGTCAGATCAGAAATCTTCTGAACAATCTGATCACGCTCCGGATGGCCTTTGAGGGCGATCGCGGCCAATTCGTCGAGCCCTTCCACTTTCGTGAATGTGCTGTCGAAATCAATGATAATGTACGGTGCTGGATTGAGAGTTAATGTGGACATGAAACGGGGAATAACTGAAAAATGATCGAGTTAACGGAATTTTAATCGCTAAGGGTCCGACCTGTTTGAAACAGGCCACAAAATTACCAAAATCTATTGGTATATGTTGCTAACAAAATAATGTTTGGAACAGTTTTCTTACCCGATCAAGTCTGGTCGGATTTGAACGGCTGGTTGGAATTAGTCAGGTGTTGTCATTTGTTGCCAGGTGTAGTCAGGAAATAGTCACAAGGTAGTCAGGAATTGGAGGGCGTATTTTTCTGACCAGTAGAACTCGTCAGTGAGACGGGCGGGGCGGAAACCGCAGTGGCCGCCGTCTTTCGTGGCCAATAAAGTCACGTTCGGATGTGAGCGCAGAATGTCGATAGGCAGGCTTTCGAATGGCACGATCGGGTCGTTTTCCGCATTCACAATCGTGGTCGGTACTGAAATTGATTCAACGAAGAACTTGGAACTGCATTCGGCATAGTAGTGATCGGCGCCTTTGAACCCGTGCAGCTTCGCCGTGTAGATGTCATCAAAATCATACAGCGTCCTCACCAGCTGATGGTCGTCCAGCCTGATTTTTTCCGGGAAGAAACGCGCCTTTTCTACCACTTTGGGTTTTAGTGTATTCAAAAAACGGCGCATATAGATCTGATTGCGAGGCTCAATGATCGACAGGCTGCATGCCCTAAGGTCCATCGGCACGCTGAATACGATCGCTCCTTTAATGCGGCTGTCGATAGCAGCGCCCTGTTCACCGAGGTATTTCAAAGTCAGGTTTCCTCCCAGGCTGAAACCCATCAGCCGCAGATCGGAATACCCCTTTTCAAACGCATTCTGCACCACCGCGTCCAGGTCTTCCGTAGCGCCGCTATGGTAAAACCGGGCCGTCTGGTTCATTTCACCGCCGCAGCTCCGGAAGTTCCAGGCCAGGCAGTCGAACCCGTGGCGGTTCAGGAGTTTAACCATCCCCGTTATGTACTGACGTGTGGTGTTACCTTCGAGCCCGTGCGACAGGATCACGAGCGGCTTCGGGCCCTCGGTTTGTGCATACGACCAGTCCAGATTCAGGAAGTCATCATCGGGAGTTACAATTTTTTCACGAAAATATTTTATACCATTTATCTGTCGGAAAAGCGCAGGGTAAATGCTTTGAAAATGCCCGTTTGGAAGCCAGTAAGGGGATATTTTGGATTTATAATGGACTAGCGGCATGGTATAAAACGTATTCTGATATATTGGAATAATTCTAAGGTAAAGAAAGTTTAATGTTGTATATCTGCTTTTTATATCTAAATTTGGTCTTTACAAATAAT
>DATMSL010000554.1:0-2401 GCA_035565435.1 Dyadobacter sp.
TCAGCATTCAGAATTTGTTTTGAACCATACCATACCACCAAACCAGTACCCGCCGCGGCAATCACATCCGCCACCGGATAATACACTGAGTAATAGAGGATAGACCGGATGTTGGCATTCCGGTGCACCTTATTAATCTCCCTGAATTTCTTGTATTCGATATCCTCGCTGCTGAAAATCTGCACGATACCCATGCCTGTAATGTGCTCCTGCACGAATGCATTTAGATTTGAAACGGCAGCACGCACTTCATTGAACGAATCTTTGATCTTTTCCTTGAAAACATAAGTACAGAAAAGCATCAGCGGGATCATCGAAAGGCTGATGATCGAAAGCTTCCAGTCGGTATAGAACATCACACCAATAATCAATACCAATTGCAGAATATCCCCGGCGATAGCCGCCATACCGTCGCTGAACACGTTGGAAAGGGTTTCCACGTCGGAGATCGTGCGGGTCACGAGTCGGCCGATGGGTGTATTGTCAAAGAATTTGAGTCTTAGACCGATGATCTTCTGGTACAGCTGCACACGGATGTCACGGATAATGTATTGCCCGAGCCAGCCCGACATATAGGTGTTCCAAAACTGTGCAATGCCCTGAAAAACGGTTACGACCAGCATAACGACGAGCATCACCGTCAGTTGCGAATAATCCCCGTTCGCGATCGGCGTATCGATGGTATACCTGATCAGCAGGGGCGTCAGTGGTGCGAGGACGGCATTGAGCAAAATAATGGCAATAAGCAGGTAAAACTGCTTCTGGTAAGGTCGAACGAATGTGTATAGACGCCTTAGAGTAGGAAGATCGAATATCTGTCCGCTTTTGGTTTCCTGGTTCACCGGGTAGCTATTTGGTAATACAGTGGTTGTCTTGGATCAACAATGCAAAGGTAGAAAATGTCACAGAGGCGATAAAAAAACTACCAATCGGCACATATCTTTTTCAAATACACTACTTTAACGTTTTAATGCCTCGAACTAGTCAAAATGGAGCTGTTTCTGAGTTTATGTCTGGGAATAGGGCTGAGCGCAAGCTGCGGTTTCAGGATATTCCTGCCCATGCTGGTGGCGAATATTGCCGCCATGAACGGCTGGATTTCACCGGGAGAACAATTCGGCTGGCTGAGCACCTGGACGGCTTTCTTCGCGTTGGGAACGGCTACATTGCTGGAAATAGCCGGATATTACATTCCGTTTGTGGATAACCTGCTCGACACCGTCGCTACACCTGCGGCCGTGGTTGCCGGCACATTGCTTACCACTTCTTTCATCGAAATCGATAACCCGATGCTGCAATGGGGGCTCGGGCTCATCCTCGGAGGCGGCACGGCCGGATTGGTACAAGCAGGTACGGGTATTTTGCGGCTGCTTTCGTCCAAAACAACGGCTGGCCTCGGCAACCCGGTAGTTTCTACCGTCGAGAACGTCGCATCGTTCGGCTTGTCGGGCCTGGCGGTTTTTTTGCCGGTCATCGCGCTGGTACTGGTAGTTTTGCTGGCTGCGTGGCTTTTGAAACGGTTAATGAATTTGAAAAAGTCTTGATGCATGGTTTTCGTGTCTGATGCAATCCCGGTCCATTCGCTTCCCAAAACGCCCAGCCAGGTACCCGCATTAAAGATTTTCAGATTTAAAAACAGTACCGATATTCAGCAGGAAGGGACTATCCAGTCTGGCCCCGTATCCCTGCCCATTACCCCCCTCCCGACCGACGCTCCACACAGGCATACGTATTACGAAATCCTTTTCATCGAAGAAGGGCAAGGCTTTCACGAAATCGACTTCCATTCTTATAATATCCAGGGGGCGGGGCTACATTTCCTAACGCCCGGCCAGGTGCATTTGCTTACTTTTTCGAGCTCTTTCCAGGGTTATATCGTCGCGTTTTCAGAGGATTTTTATACATTTTATAACCCGATGAATCCGTCGCTTTCGCAATTATCGTTCTTCCAGCCGGCACGCAGGCAGCCGATCATCACGTTGTCCGATGGCGACAAGCATTATTTCCATAACATTCTCGAAAACATGGTTACCGACCATTTGAGCGCCGAAACCGACCAGGCGCTCATCGGAAGGTATTTGGGATTGCTACTACAAAAATGCGCTTTCCTCACCCAGCACAACGCGCAGCCTGCCGAATCGCCGGCGCTCTCCGTACCCGAACTCGCTGGCCGATTTCAGGAACTGGTGGAAAAGAATTTCAGGCAAATGCATGAAGTACAGCAGTATGCCAGCCAACTATCGGTCACACCCGATTATCTGAGTAAAATCATCAAAAAATACCTCGGCATTTCCTGTCAGGAATACATTCTCGACAAGCTGCTCCTCGAAGCCAAACGGCTCCTTGTTTTCTCCAATCTGAGTAGCAAGGAAATCGCCTATCACATCCATATGGACGACCC
>DATMSL010000555.1:0-3024 GCA_035565435.1 Dyadobacter sp.
CTACATTGATGACGAATCGGCGGAGGAAAAGAATGTCTTTTTCTTCTCCAAAAATCAGGTGGTGGTGGCTTACAAGAGTTTCGTGACCCAAACGCCATGCAGCTATTATACCGAGTCGATGACCGATTCGACGATTTTATACATTCATATCAATCACCTCACTGAGTTGTACGGGAAGTCGCACCATTGGGAGCGCTTTGGGCGGCTGGTAGCGGAGACAGCATTTAACCTGGCCATGAACCGCGCCGAGGAATTCATGTTCCGTACGCCCGAGCAGCGGTATATCGAACTGATCCAGAACCATCCGGATATTTTTAACAACGTCCCATTGTACCATATTGCCTCTTATCTGGGCATTCAGGCCCCTTCGCTGAGCCGAATCAGAAAAAGAATGGTGGGTAAATGACGATCTTAACTTGGGTTAAGAATATAGTCGGTTAACGTGCTGAATTTTGTCATGTCCAAAGCGGAACACAGGACCAAAGTTCAACTTTTAACCGATAGAAATCATGAAAGCCAATAACACCAAAACCGTCGTATTTGTAACAGGTGCATTCGTAAGCCACAATGGCTGGGACCAATGGAAATCCTATTTTGAAAGCAAAGGCTACACCACTTACGCACCAGCCTGGCCGTACAAAGACGCACCGGCAGCCGAACTGAGAGACAGACAGCCTAACGATACGGCGTTGGCCGGCCTGACATTCAAAGAGCTCGTTGACCACTATGCGAACTTCATCAAAGCATTGCCTGAAAAGCCGATTATCATCGGTCACTCACTGGGCGGATTGATTACCCAAATTCTGATTAACCGCGATCTGGGCGTTGCCGGCGCCGCCATTCACCCCGTACCGCCACAAGGAGTGATCCCCTACGAATTCTCTTTCCTGAAAGCAGGTTATAAAGTATTCGGATTGTTTACCTCCCTGAAAAAAACTTACCTGATGTCGCTTGCCGATTGGCAATATGCCTTCACAAACGGCATGACGCTGGAAGAACAAATGAAAACCTGGGAAGAAAATGTAGTCCCCGAATCTAAAACCGTAGCCCGCGGCGGTATTACTTCCGCAGCCAGAGTGGATTTCAAAAAAGCACACGCTCCGTTGCTGATCACTTCCGGCGAGTTCGACAACATCATCCCGGCTTCGCTGAACCTCCGCAATTTCAAAGCCTACAAACAAAACGGCTCGGTAACCGACTACAAAGAGTTTCCTGGCCGCAACCACTTCGTTTTGGGTCAGCCCACCTGGAAAGAGGATGCCGACTACATTCTCGAATGGATCAGCAAACATTAAAAATTACTTCCGGGGTCGGCTGACCATTGACCATGATGGAAACGGTTTTGAAACAAGCGTTAAGAAAAGCGGATCACGTGCTTGAAGGGTGTAAAGCCAGTGAGAAAAACAGTGGGTGCTTCCATAGCCGGCAAGGCTCCCCGTAATGCGATGTTTTTGTGCAGCGCGAGTCCCGGACCGAAAGTAATAGTATCTCCTTCCAATTCGTAAGAGCCGGTTGCCTCTTTCAGGAGCCACGAATCTTTGGTGTTTTCAATTTTGGAAACACCTTTGAGCGTTCCGCCCGATCTGAAAATCAATTCCAATGCAGCCGGCACGCGCTCGGTACCATTCGTTACTACTTCTATTTCCATCCCGCCGGAAGTTTCCCGGATGATCACTTTTGTTTCCAGTATTTGCACTTCGCTCTGCGGTCTGAAATTTCGCGGCATTTTCTCCCAATCGCCGTCCGGCGCAATGGATTCCTTGGGGTAAGGCTGAAAGTAAGGCCCGTCGAGTTTCTGTGTGAGTACCCATTCATTACCATTTTCAATGATTTTCTCGGATTGAAACTGGCCTTTGCCAAAGAAGGAAGATGCAAAACGCACCCCTTGGAGCACTGCATTTCCTTTCATGAAAGTAAACCAAACCGGATTGTTGGCAATGAGTGTACAATCCCGGCGGTCCCGACGAATGCGTACGAGGCCGGAATTCGGGAAGGTTTTGACATAATTGACCGGCACCGGTTTCTTTGCCGGAAGCTCAGCCCAAAGCGAAGGATCGGTAAGGAAGTAGTCCACAAACCCGGTTGTTTTCAGGCTGGCAGTTTGCTCTATTAGCCTGCACATAGCCGCATATTGCGCATTCCCGTCTTTGATCGCGAAATAGCGATATGGGTAATAATAATTTTCAAGTGTGCCTACAATGGCCTTATCCTGCCTGCCGGAAGCGTCGGTGAAGATCTCTCCGTTGGGATGGACGTAAAACATCGTCATGTCCAGGTTTTTACGCACGGCGTCGAAAAGCTCCGGTTTTTTAAGGCCCTTACCGATGGTGATGAGCAGTCGGTCGGTCAGGGATGAGTAAATGAATGTACTCTTCTCATTATACTGGCCGTCGCGGTCGATGTCGATGTGCTCGGACAGCCACTGTTCGGCTCGCGCCACATATTTGGGATTAGGCCAGAGTTCGTTCAGTTTGGTCAATGCGGCGGATACCACCCAGCGGTGGTTGGGGGTGTGTATGCCTCCCACGCTGAGCGCATCGCCCCCGCGAAGGAGGAAGGTTTTCAGGTTCGCGAGCATTTTGCCCGCCCCCTCTGTACCCGATTGCTCGATCAGCCTATAAGCCATCGCCAGACGCTTTACAAGAAAGCCGGTGTCGGGCGTCGAATGGAAGTTGGTAGAAAGCAAGTCAATAGTACCATCGCTGTGCTGGGTTTTGATCAGGTACAATGCAGCGTGGTCCATAGCTGCGAGCAATTCCTTTGACTGATGGTATTTGGAAGCTGGAGCGAAGAGTCCGCTGGCGCCATATTGGATCAATGCGGAGGTGCTATGCGGATTGAGCAGGTCGAAACCATCGCGCAGCCCACCAAAGTCGGGGCTTTGGGCATCTTTTACCTGGTAGGTCAGCAAAGATTCGATGCTTTTATCGGCCTGCTTTACCAGTGTCTGGAGCCAGTCGGGCATCGCATCTGCGGGAATGCGGCCAATTGTTGGTAATACGGGTAATGCGCAGAATGCCAGCG
>DATMSL010000556.1:0-3673 GCA_035565435.1 Dyadobacter sp.
CCGACAATAAAGGTCAGAAAGCTCGTCCAAGCTTTGATCACGAACATCCACGCGACGAACGTTCAGGCTTTGATAAACCTCGCTTCGATAAGCCGGGCTTCGGCAAGCCCGATTTCAAGAAATGGGACAAAGGCGGTAGCGATCGCCCATTCCGTCGCGAAGGCGATTCTGCCGAACGTGGTTTTAAAAAGGATTTTGGTAAAAAAGATTTTCGTTCCGGCGACCGCCCCGGCAGCGACAGAAAGCCATTCGGTGATCGTCCGGAAAGAGGTAGCTTCGGTGGAGACCGCAACCGCGAGTTCAAACCGCGTTTCGATCGCGATAATGATGAGCGTGAGTTCAGATCACGTCCGGACAGGGATTCACGCGATTTCAAGTCACGCCCTGAAAGAGGTAATGGCGATCGTGAATTCAAGCCGGGCTTTGACAAGCCTCGCTTTGAAAGAGATAACGGCGACCGTGAGTTCAAGCCGCGTTTCGACAGAGACAACGGCGACCGCGAGTTCAAGCCACGTTTCGACAGAGATAACAACGACCGTGAATTCAAGCCGGGCTTCGATAAGCCACGTGGTGAGCGCAGCGAGCGTCCGGCACGTTCATTCGACCGTAACGAGGGTTCTTTTAAAAAAAAAGAAGATAGGGACGACAAACCCTACCGCTCCCGGTTCCAGGACAATGAAGAGCAGGACCGCAGCGGGTTGGAGAGACGAGTAGGACGGTACGAAACCGCACCGCGCTACAATCTTGACAATTACGAGGCTAAAAAGAAGCCCTCGCCGAGGCATAAGGATAAGGAAGAAACCGACGAGATCCGCCTGAACCGCTACATCGCGAATGCGGGCATTTGCTCACGCCGCGAGGCTGATGACCTGATTTCTTCGGGCCAGATTTCGGTGAATGGCAAGATCATCACCGAAATGGGTTACAAAGTGCGCCCTACCGACGTGGTGAAATACGGCAAGAAGGCATTGAATCCGGAGAAAATGGTGTACATCCTCATTAACAAACCGAAGGATTACATCACTACTACCGACGATCCCGAAGAGCGCAAAACCGTGCTCGACCTCATCGCCGGCGCATGCTCCGAGCGCGTGTACCCCGTAGGCCGCCTCGACCGCAACACCACCGGGCTGCTATTGCTGACCAATGACGGCGAACTGGCCGAAAAGCTGACGCACCCTTCCAGCGGTATCAAAAAGATTTACCAGGCTGAGCTTGATAAACCCATTGCTACTGAGGATTTCGAGCAGCTGCAAGCCGGGGTCGAACTCGAAGACGGTTTCATCCGTCCCGACGAAGTGGGCTTGGTGACGCCGGACGCACAAGTCGTGGGACTTGAAATCCACAGCGGCCGTAACCGCATTGTACGCCGGATGTTCGAGCATTTGGGCTATGAAGTTCAGAAACTCGACCGTACCGTTTTCGCAGGGCTGAACAAAAAAGATTTGCCCCGCGGCAAATGGCGGTTCCTGACAGAGAAGGAAGTGATTAAGTTGAAGTTTTTGCTTTAATTATGAAGCATTTCAAAATAAGAAGGGCTGCGATGGTGATCATCGCAGCCCTTTCTTTATGCATTCAATTTGATTTACAATCTAAACCCGAACGAGTAAACATCGTAAGGCGCATCAGGGTAAAGTCCTTCAAACTGCACCATCGACTCTTCTTTACCGGCGATTGCCGCTTCGAACTCTTTCACGGTTTTCACAGCCTTGCCATTCACTTTGGTGATGATGAAGCCTTCTTCCACCTGCGAGCGGGCAAACTTGCCGCCCTCGATAGAGAGTACTTTCACACCGCCATCGATTTTGTAGCGCGACAGTCTTTGTTTTTCCTGATCGCTCAGGTTACCGAACTGCGCACCCAGCGAGCTCATTACCGCTGCGGATTCATCACGTTTGATGATTTCAGAACCGCCCGTGCGATTACGTAGCGTAATGCTCAGGTCTTTTTCCTTACCATCGCGGTTTACGGTCACATTCACTTTATCGCCAGGCTTGTGCAAACCGATCGATTGCTGCAATTCAGGGATCGAGTGGATGTTCATACCGTCGACTTTCACGATCACGTCACCTTTGGCAACACCGCCTGCTTTGGCTGCGCTGTTTTCTGTGAAATCGCGTACGTACACGCCATCACTTACTTTCACACCGTATTCCTCGGCTTTTCTACTATCGAGGTCGTCGAGGGAAATACCCAGGTAACCACGTTGTACATTACCGAATTTGATCAGATCGCTCGATACTTTTTTCACAATGCTCGAAGGCACGGCGAATGCGTAACCTGCAAAGCTACCGGTAGGGCTGGCGATGGCGGTGTTAATGCCGATCAGCTCGCCTTTCAGGTTCACCAATGCGCCACCACTGTTTCCAGGGTTCACAACGGCGTCGGTCTGGATAAACGATTCCAGTGGAGAATCACCGGCTGCGGCGGCGGTTGGCTGCATATTGTTACGACGGCTCGACTGGCCGATAATGCCCAATCCACGGCCTTTTGCACTTACAATACCCGCTGTTACGGTAGATTCGAGGTTGAAAGGGTTACCCACGGCAACCACCCACTCCCCTACTTTCACCGCGTCGGAATTACCCAGCGTTACGGCTGGCAGGTCTTTACCTTCAATTTTAATCACCGCAATATCCGTAGAAGGGTCGGTACCGATCACTTTTGCACGGAATTTGCTCTTGTTGTGCAGGGTTACTTCGAGTTCCTGCGCACCTTCCACCACGTGGTTGTTGGTAACAATGTATCCATCATTTGAAATGATTACGCCCGAACCGGTTGCTTCCGATTGCTGCGGGCCGCGTTGGCCTCCTCCGAAATCATCGCCGAAGAAATCCCTGAAAATATCGGGGATCTGCTGGCCGCGGTATGCCTGGCGGGTAACGGTCGATTTGATGTGAACGACCGTCGGCGTGGTAGCCTCGGCTGCGTAAACGAAATCACCGGGAGCACCCGCAGGAGCGCCTGCCGAGGTAAAACGTGCTATATTTTCGGAACCTGCTTCTTTGAAAATTACATCTCTATCACTATCAGGACCAAGTAGTTTGAGGCCAGCTATGGTTGACGCACTTGAAATCAACCCAACCAACACCAAACCTTTCCAATTTGTTTTCATAGACATATGTTGGGGTTATATTTTTATGGACAAATAACGCAAATCAATCAACAAATTATTCCCGTCGTAGATTCGTTTAACATCTTTTAACAAAGATATTTCATTTGGGAATTTACCAAAATATCCTGCCAGACGATTATCCATCGGCTTCACAAAAAAGGCGTTATCCTTTCGAATAACGCCCATTATGTAAGTCCGGCCGATTAAGCGATCTCGATCAGGCGGGCTGGTTTTTCTTTCGCTTCCTCACGTTTCGGCAACGCGATGCTCAGGATGCCGTCGGCATAGTTGGCTTCGATCCTGTCGCCGTCAACGGTGTTGGGCAATGTGAAGGTTCGTTGGAAAGAAGTGTATTTGAATTCTTTCCTGGTGTACTTCTCGTTTTTGTTCTCTTCCTTCTGCTCTTTCTCAGCTGAAATGGTCAGTTGATTTTTTTCGAGGTTCAACTTGAAGTCAGATTTTTGAAGGCCGGGAGCCGCTACTTCGATGCGGAAACCTTCTTCGTTTTCAACCACGTTCACAGCTGGTACGGTGCCCGCAAATGCAGGAGTGTTGTAC
>DATMSL010000557.1:0-1732 GCA_035565435.1 Dyadobacter sp.
ATGTTGTGTGGGCGGGAAGCATTTGCTCAGGGTGAACAGAAAGCGATTATCTTCTCGGGGGTAGTCGTAGGAGGTAAAACCACGGAGCGTTTGCCAGGTGCCACCATTTTTATCGTGAATGCGGGACGGGGAACGCTTGCCAAAAGCGATGGTTCATTTACGATTCCGGTTTTCCCGGGCGATAGCATCGTGTTCAGTTATGTGGGGTATAAAAAGCAATTCCACATTGTTCCGAGAGGTTACAATTCGGATATCTATTCGGCGATTGTGGCTTTGCGCGAGGATGTAGTGACGCTTTCCGGCGTAACGATTTATCCTTACTCGACCGAAGAAGAATTTAAAAAAGCTTTCCTCGCACTCAAATTGCCCGATCAGGCTGAGCGGGATGCATTGGCAAAAAGTACCGATCCGGATTATATCAACCGCCTTGCCGCGCAAATGCCCAACAACGCGCAGACCAACTATCGGTACTCGATGGACCAGCTGATGTTCGGCCGGGAGTCGGCGGCGAACAAGGGTTTTGCGACGAGCTTTCCATTCCTGAACCCGTTTGCCTGGGCCAAGTTTATCAAGTCTGTCAAAAACGGAGATTTGAAACAAAAAGATTGGAGCAAAGAGCTGAATGCAACCCCGCGTGAAAATATCACGAAGCAGGATTTCATTGTCCCAAGCCCTGCCGAAGCGGAAGCCGCCAAAAAGCGGGGCGGAAACTAAACCGCCGGTTCAAACTTCTTTAATTGCAAATCATTTCCGTCAAATACGGCGTAATGACGCTGGGTAACCCATTCACCGAGGTTAATGTAGCGCGAACGCGTGTTCACGTGCATATCCAGCACCAGGTGCCGGTGCCCGAAAATATAGTAGTCGTGTGGGGCTGTGGCATCCACCTCACGGCAGTATTGGAATAACCATTCATTGTCCGCACCCAAAAAGCGCTCTTCACCCTTATTGACATTCGCTAACCGGCTGCGCTTCGACCACTCGGAGGCGATCCACATGCCCACGTCCGGGTGTACAATGCGGAAGAGCCATTGGAAAAAGCGGTTTTCGAATACTCTCTTCAAAAACTTGTAGGTATGGTCGCCCGGACCCAGGCCGTCTCCGTGGCCAACGAGGAGTTTTTTTTGTCCTGATACTGAGGTAATGTTGAAGCTTATAGGATTGCGGTAAATAGGCGCGCCGAGTTCTTCAGTGAGGTAGCCCGACATCCACATATCATGGTTTCCTGTGAAAATGACGAGTTCGATTCCCTCATCAGCCAGCTCCGCCAGCTTACCCAGCAGACGAACAAAACCTTTCGGTATCGCCCGGTTGTATTCAAACCAGAAATCAAAAATATCGCCCACGAGGAAAATGACCTGCGCATCGTGCCTGATTGACTCCAGCCAGCTCACGATGCGTTTTTCGCGCTCACGACTTGCGGATGCGGTGGGTACTCCAAGGTGAAAGTCCGACGCGAAGTAAATGCGGCGCCCCGGGGCAAGGGTAATGGTTTTTTGCTGGAATGAAAGACTCATGTAGATTGGTCAAATGCGGTGCAATTTACGATGTTCGCGGAAAATGCAGCGATGGTATGGTTTTTCAGCAGGCTCTTTCTAGCTTGCATCCATTTTAAAGAACCTGTGAAATGAAACGCTACATATCCATCTTCACCCTCTCGGTGTGCCTTCTGGGCACTGTCCTGCCGGCATCGGCACAAGCCCCGAAAAAGATACCTGCCGACAAGCAGCGC
>DATMSL010000558.1:0-5342 GCA_035565435.1 Dyadobacter sp.
GCCGGGAAAAGAATGTTGTTCAGGATCAAACGATAGCCCGCAGAGTTGGGATGCAGATTCAGATCGGTAGGTTCTTCACCCACCCGGTGTTGGTAATCCTCCGGATCGTGGCCGCCGTAGAATGTGAAAAAGCCTTTGCCATGCGTGCTGTGAATGTAGCGTGCTTCTTTGGCATTTTTATTCTCCGCCAGAATGATCACTTCCGGTTTGATCAGCCGGTTTTTGAATGCAGTGGTTTGTCCCAGGAAACCTTTGATGATGGTCTGGTGATTTTGTGTGAGCATGCTCGGCACAGGGTCCCATTTGGCCGAAAACTGGAATAACGAGAAAAAATCGTTCGCTTCGATCATACCGCGTTCGTCGGGCTGGTTATCGATATCCGAAAACTCGATTTCATAGGGATAAGGGATCGTTTTGAAATCCTGGAATGCAAATGAATTACTGTAATTCAGCTTTGCGTTCGCCGTGGGATCCGCGGGTGTGCCGTCGTACATGGCATCTACGATATCAATGCCATCGGCAGCTAAAGCAATATCAAAGGTGTCCGTCGCATTGCACATCGCGAACATATAGCCGCCGCCTGTTACAAACTCCGCGATCTTTTTGGCTACCGCCAGCTTCATTTGCGGCACGTTGTTGAACTGAAACTTGGTAGCAGTCTCTTCGGCTTCCTTTTTCTGCTCACGGTACCACGGGTAATCCTTGTATTGGAAAAACTTGCCAAACTGTCCTGTGAAGTCTTCGTGGTGCAAATGCAGCCAGTCGTATTCGGGTAATTTATTGTTCAAAACTTCGTCGTCATACACCACATCGTAGGGAATCTCGGCATAAGTGAGCACCAGCGTCACCGCATCGTCCCAGGGCAGCTTGGATTTGGGAGAATACACCGCAATACGGGGTGCTTTTTGCAGTTTCACTGCGTCCATGTTCACATCCGGCGAACTGATTTGGTTGAGTATCTGCCCGGCCTGCCCTTCGGAGATCACCTCGAAGCTTACGCCGCGCACGGTCATTTCAGATGCAAACTGCTGATTGTAAGCCACCATAAAACTGCCGCCCCGGTAATTGAGGAGCCAGTCCATTTCCATTTCATAGTTTTTCAGTATCCAGAAAGATATGCCGTAAGCCTTCAAATGGTTCTTTTGCGACTCGTCCATCGGGATCAGCAGGCGGTTTGCCATAGCATTCAGCGAGCCGATCAAAAAAATGACGAGCGGGATATACAGGCGTATCACTGGTTTGATTCTTTCGACTTTCATGCGCAGTTTTACATTCAGGTAAAGATTAAATATAATAAAGAATCCGGCACGTTCCGAAATCTGCCACAAAACTCGTACCGGTTTCTGGCGTCCGGCCGCTTTTCAGGCCTCGTGCGGATTCTACACAGACACTATTACTAACGACCAAACCTTGTTTCTGGTGCACCACCTTTACATGCCATGATTATACGCGAAAATATCGAAGAAGGCCTGCGTTCGATCCAAAGTAACCTCCTGCGGACTGTTCTGACAGCTATGATCATCGCCATCGGCATAACCTCCCTTGTGGGAATACTCACGGCCATCGACGGTATTCAGGGCTCGGTTAACAGCAGTTTCGCCGACCTCGGCGCCAACACATTCACCGTCCGCAACCGCGTGGACGACGATTTCCGAAGCGGAGGCCGCCGCAGTAAACAATATCCGTCGGTCACTTACCGTCAGGCAAAAACCTTCGCCGATAAATTCAAAGCTACCTACCAGGCCACCGCTTCGCTTTCTGCCGATATTGCCGGCGCGGTGCAAGTCAACTACCGGAGCAACAAAACCAACCCGAACAGCAACGTGGTCGGCTCCGACGAACAGTACCTGGGCATTAACGGCTACAAGATCGACCTGGGCCGTAACCTCGATAAGAATGATCTCGAAAAATCCCTGAATGTTGCAGTATTGGGCCAGGAAATCGCGCGCAAACTTTTCGAACGCAACGATCCGCTCAATAAGGAGATCACCTTCATGGGCAGCCGATATAAAGTAATAGGTGTTTTGGCCAAGAAGGGCTCCCTGGGAGGCAACAACAACTCTGACCGGCTCATCCTCATCCCGCTGGAAAACGGCCGCGGCCTCGCTGCCAACCGCACACTTACCTATAACATCACCGCCTCGGCCCCTAATGTGGCCGACGGCGATATGATCGTGGAGGAAGCCCGCGGCATGATGCGCCGGATTCGCAATGACGAACTGGGCAAAGAAGATTCGTTTACCATCGACCGTGCCGATGCCATGGTGAAGGATTTCGCGAATATCACGGGTTATCTGCGTATCGGCGGTTTCGTTATCGGCACTGTGACGCTGCTTGGCGCTTCCATTGCATTAATGAACATTATGCTGGTATCCGTTACCGAGCGGACCCGCGAAATCGGCATCCGCAAATCTCTTGGCGCCACGCCGCGCGTGATCCGCATGCAATTCCTCATCGAAGCCATTGTAGTTTGTATTCTCGGCGGAATCGGCGGACTGATCCTCGGTATCATCGTCGGGAACTCTATTACCGGTGTTATCAGCGAAAACGCCACCTTCGTAGTCCCGTGGCTCTGGATGGCCGTCGGCATTGCCATATGCGTGATGGTGGGTGTACTTTCAGGCATATACCCAGCTATCAAGGCATCGCGCCTGGATCCTATCGAGGCATTACGCTATGAATAAGCGGGTTAGCGACGAGCGCTGAATTTTGTCACAAAAATCTTGCAAAAATTTGCGCTGCGGGCTTGCTTAATCTCTTTTTCTGTCTACTTTTGCACTCCCAACCCAGAAGATCAATGCCCAGATGGCGGAATTGGTAGACGCGTTGGTCTCAAACACCAATGAGGTAACACTCGTGCCGGTTCGACTCCGGCTCTGGGTACGGTAGCCCCTCGGCGCAAGCTGAGGGGCTTTTTTTGCTGTTTGGAAGCATGAAGCACAGCTGAAACCGGATTGTTTATCAGCATTTCGGTTCGACTTCGCTTGTGGACCAAGCCGAAGTCATTGACCATGCCGCGAGGTAAAGCCGTTCACATAGAGCAAGAGCACTTTGTTTCTGTGCATTCCTGTACGGTTCATTTGAAATCGAAAGGTTAAGGTAAAAAATTGGGCACGATTGCAGCTGGAACTCAAATGGCTGTGTTGGACACTCACAAAAAGTGCGTTTATGCAAGTTTTCAGAACGATGAAGACAACTTCGTTCGAACGGGTTGGATCTTAAAAAGTACGTGTGTCGGTGAGTACGATTGATACTCTATATGTCAAAAAGCAAAGCCAACGCCTGCTTTAGCATTTACCTCGGCATATCTGATTTTCCCGAATTTGTAAAAGTCGACAGTTGAAAAACTGATTGCTGAGTCGAAGTACAATTTGTGAAAAAGGCGTTGCTGATATCCTGCCAAAATACCTACAATTGGCTTACGTTGAATATGCATCTCCCGATTGCCAGTCGTGTTGGAATAGTCCCATCGATATCCGAACCGTGCACCTAAGTAAAGCCCGGAAAGGTTATCTGATGCCTTCCCTCTCCTGACCTGCCTTTTTTGAAGATAATAGAACCGGAGCTGTGCTTCAATCTCTCTTCTCCCCATTCGATCTTTACGTTCATACCTGGTTGAACGCTCGGACTCGTTCCGAATGTTGAAATTCATAGAGAAAGGGCTTTTGCCAATTTTCCTCTCATAACCTATTTCAGCTCTGACCGACTGGTTTTGAAGGCCGATATTTACCTCAGGCAACCTGACTTTAAAGTGTTGTTTGACCAGATAATCGCAGTGTAAAACATCACACAATGGCCCGCTCCCAGTTCTCTTCCAGTCACCAAATGCAAGACCAATTAAAGAGCGCGAAGCAAAAACCAGGTTGTTACTCTGAAACCCTGATCGCACTGGCCAGCCAAACGTGTACCAATCGGGAAACGGTCTCAGATAGTAGAGCCCCACAGAAAAATCGAGTGAACCATTTGCAAGGAAACGGCTTTGAAAGCCATAAGTCAAGCTAAAATGGTCCCTGACCCTGCCATATTGAATTGCACCGACCGATCTTTCATATAAAGCAGATACGTAGCTTCCTGAAAAGTTATTTGCGCTCTGCTGACGGGCAATTCTTCTCTTCATATTGGGATACCAGCGGCTGCCAGCACTTACAAATAAATTTTGCCCGCTTAACTGCCTGAAAAATTTGTCCAGGTAAATACCGTCGCCTTCATGCGCAGCCCGTGAATAGATGGCAGCTTCTAAGGAGAAGAGGGAGAAACCTTGTACTCAAATGAAGCAGTAAGTCCCATCCCTTTGTAGGTAGTAGCCGTATAGGCCAGCTTGAACATCCTCCTCGTAGGGACCTTAGTCATGAAAACATTTTCATATCGATCAATAAAGCGCTGATTTTCAATACTGACGATTTCCTCAGAAAAAGTGATCGAAGTCGTGTCCTGAGCGTGCATTGCCGTCGTCAACAGTAAAAGCGGTAAAATCCAGGGTAAGGCCTTCATCATGCATTAAAAAGGTCCAATTATTGACATTTCGCGACTAACTTTAACAATGAGGCGAGAATGCACGAGAAGGGTTGTATGAAACGCACAAATTTTTCGAAACAACATTGGATGTAGGCTAAACTGTCAATAAGCCGTTTACCAACCAATGGGCAGGCTACAAAAAATTGAAACGCAGATTTACCCCACCAGTAATCTATTCAATGGGAAGGAATATCAGAAATCATTTCCGTTTTCGAAGCGCAAATCGAGAACACAAATTCAACTCCTTAACTGCAAGATCGATTTTAGATCATCAAGGAACCGATTCGACATTTGTTCGGCTCTGGGTACGGCAGCCACTCAGCTTGCGCTGAGGGGCTTTTCTTTTAGAATCGTCAAACAATACAACTGAAATCCGTCGTTGTATTATTTCACCGGCAGTATACGATCTCGCAAAGAAAACTGCCCCAATTAACCAGCAAAATATTCAGAGGATCCGCTGAGGGTCGGAGATAACCATTTGCCCGTTATTCAACCACAAAGCCATGAAAGAGTCTATCAGCAAAAAAGTATTGATGGCAGTAGGAATACTTCTCAGTTTTTGTGTGCTGCTGAGCTTTGTCTTGTGGTTCAAAGTGGCACTAATCAACGGGATTAGTTTTGAGACGACCAAGCAGCTGTATCTATCGAATTATCCGCCATTCCTGAGAAACGCCCGTGTTCTTACTGCGTTGTACATTGTTGTGAATGCATTAGCAATCATCTGCTTTCTGCGGGTTCCTTTTTCATTATCCAAACCCACTGCGCTGGTTAAATTTCTCGTTATTCTCAACCTTGTGATGATAATTTGGCAGATATTCAGCCTGATG
>DATMSL010000559.1:0-2304 GCA_035565435.1 Dyadobacter sp.
TGCGGGAGGTCGACATCCCCTTGCCGGACGGTTTCATTTCTTCACTAAAAACGTATTGATTATGAGAAGGATTAGCTCTATGATGATGATCCTGTGCCTATTGAGCGCGGTTTGCACGAGCATTGCCCAAACGGCACCTGCCGATTTCTTTGCCGGCAAATGGGAGATCACGGTTTTCGGAACACCCAATGGCGATGCCAAACTCGTCGCGGACCTTGCCCGGACCGACGGCAAACTCACCGGCCAAATTACCAATGCAACAGACCCGAGCGCCGAGAAAATAGCCATTACCAGTGTCGACGAGGCAGCCGACAAGATTACAATCGGTTTTTCTGCCCAGGGCTATGACGTGACCGTAGACCTTTCTAAGGTAGATGATGATAACCTGAAAGGAAGTATGATGAGCATGTTCGATGCGACTGCGAAACGGATGAAGTAGCGCCTGTGATCCGTCGTCAGTGGTCAGCTGTCGTAGGTCCCTCAACAATTCCCCGCACGGCTTCAAAGTCGGCCAGTACCTGCTCGTTTTCGGGGTAGAAACTGTCGCCCTGCTCGATAAAAGTTTGCATAGAGGTGCCGTCCGGCGTGGTATAACGCGGGTCGGCGCCTTTTTCAATGAGCATCTTGCATACGCCCCAGTATTGCCGTTCGGCGGCATAGAGCAGTACCGACATTTTTTCATGGTCTCCTTCCCACGGTTTGATGGCATTCGGGTCGGCACCGTGGTCCAGCAATGCTTTTACGCAATCATACGCACCGTAGGAAGTTGACAGTGCTTCGAAGATGATAGGAACCACGTCCCGTTTGCCGCTGCCGTAATCGGTCACCCTCGCATTTGCGTCGGCGCCGTGTTCCAGTAGTAGGCGAAGTACAGGTGCATTTCCAGACGTCGCGGGCGAGAAATGGATCTTTTCGACGTCGGGATCGTCACTTTTAATACTCACGCCTGCTTGCAAGAGCGCACGAATGCATTCCAGGCGCTGTTCACCGTCGTTGTCGACAGAACCCGCGTTTGCAATCGCTATTTCAAGTAACGGATAACCGTAAGCGTTATCCCGGAGCCGCGGCTGTACTTCCGCGATGTATTTTTTCAATTTATCCGGCTTTGCATTAAAAATCGCGATAGCCATTCTGTGCCTCTCCCTGTCTTCAAAAAACGGTTTTGCCTCGATCATGTTGGTGATACCTCTTTTGAAATTGCCAATGGAAGACCCGAATGCCACCCAGAAGAGCGGCACCGCGATGAGAATGAATGCGGTGTATTTGCTCCAATTAAATGGAAGAAGATTGAGCGTGGCCAACACGACCAGGGTGATGATTGCCAGGTAGTAGATAGCTCTTCCCATCCCGGAAGCCGCATCGCCGCCGCCTTTGGTAGGGAACAGCGTTTCGGCCATTACGAGCAGGAACAGCAGGGCGATCACTACCCAATTGAAGATGGTGACGATTTTGAGATAGTTCATGTTTTTACCCAAAAGCTGGCTGGAATTGCATCATTGCCCGGAATACCGGCTGCCCGGAATTGCTTTGAAAGCCGTCCCCGTTGAACTTGTAAACTTGGTAACGATCGGCAAAAATGCCATTTCCTGCATAATTGAAAGTGCCGATGTCGGCGACGCCGTAGCCCTTGCCATTGACAAACACCTTATTGTGATCTTTGTAAAATGAGGTCTTTTGCCATTTACCGATGTATCTGAAATGGCTGGCAGCTTCGGAGATCACCTGGTCGTCGAAATATACGCGCTGACTATCCTTGCTCAGGCGCTCGTCCAGGCATTTGAAGTTCCTGGCATCTGAGGACATGAGATCGTTCGCTTTAAACACATGCCGATCGTCCCGCCCGAGATCGGTGCCCAGGACCTGAAAGTATACCGGGTTAGCGCCCGGAATGCTTTTGCCCTGGAAATAGACATTTTCAAAATCGCGTGCGTAAAGCGACGGGTCTGATTGCCCCACTGGACCGGCCGTCAGAATCTGGAAGGTCCTGGCGTGTGCGTCGGGGATCAACGATTTGCCATCTTTTCCTTTGTAAAAAACCAGCCTGTTTTCGATTTCGTAAACGTCAAAGGATGGCGAAGGGTTGAAAGACTCAGTAGCAGGGCGGAGCAGGAACACGCTTGCGACCACAAGTGTCAGGCATACGCCGGTTATCAGAAGCAGGATCAGCATAACGGTATAGGATGAGGTTGAGTATGATGAGGATTATTTTTCATGGCGTTGGGAATAGAGCCGCAAAAGTGCATATCGGAACAAGCAACGTCCAGTATTAATGATGCAACGGTAATTATTGACTATTTACCGTTA
>DATMSL010000560.1:0-4525 GCA_035565435.1 Dyadobacter sp.
TATGCTTGGTCCAATCGATATCCAGGATTTGTTTGATCGCCTGTTTCAGCTTGGGGAACGACCCCGGTTTGCGAATGAAAAAATTGGCGCCTTTTTCATGCACCTTCCGTACCATTTCCTCCTGTCCGGTGGTAGAGAAAATCACCACCGGTATGTGCGCCCAGGCTTTGGTTTGGCGGATCAGATCCAGACATTCAAAACCGTTTTTACGGGGCATATTCAAATCGAGGAAAATGACATCGGGCGGAGGCGGTACCGTTTTCTCCATCAGGTCGATCAACTCCACCCCGTCACTTGCCGTCAGGAGCTCGGTCGAAGTGCTCACTTCCCTGAGCGCGTCCTCGAACAACAGGCAATCGTCCTCATCGTCGTCGGCCAGGAAAATAGATTTATTTGGTTTCGTGCTCATAACCTGAATTTAAGTATTCATGAAATAACATATACGTTGCTCATACATTCAACCTAAACGAGGTACGGTAGCAATCAATTCCATTGTAAGGATATACAAGGTAGGAAATAAAAACCGTATAGTAAATTTAATTTGCATTAAAACTCGCCTTCCAGGCTCTCTTTCGGCTTCTTCTTCGCCTGGTGCAAACGGTAGTTTAAGGTAAGGTTGATCTGCCTCAAACGCCCTTGGGAAGTATTGCGCGTGTAAAAGTTAGCCCCCTCGGTGATCGACCGGTATTTTCTGGAATTGAAAACGTCTACTACTGTGAGTGTCAGCGTCCCATTGCCTCTCAGAATATCTCTCGTCGCCGCCAGGTCGAGTGTCGCCAGTGCTTTTCTGCGGCCTTGCGGGGTTTGCTGTGGTGCTTCATAATTTCCTCTTAGCTGCACATCGGTATTTTTCCAGAGCGTAAACCGCGACATTGTACGGACAAACCAGCTGTACGTATCGCTTTTAAAATCCTCGTCCACGCCGGTTCCATCGGTAATCGCACGGAAGAAGTTGGCGCTTCCATCGAGTTTCCACCATGGGTAGGGATTAAATGAGCCGGCAAACTCGGCACCGTAGGCATCTTCCGTTCCGAGGTTTTCGGGACGGGTGTAAGAGCTGCCATCGTCCTGCACGGTGCGGATACTGATAATCTTGCCGTTGGTATGGCGGTAGTAGATCGACGATGTCAGCGAGCCTTTGTTCAGATATTTAATATGACCGAACTCGAATGCGTTGGTGAACTCCGGATTCAGGTCGGGATTGCCGCTCCAATAATTGCGGTTATCGCTGTAAGTCGCAAACGGGCTGAGATCGTTGTATTGCGGCCTTCGGACACGGCGGCTATAACTCAGCTGAAATGCATTCTGTTTGGCAAAATCGTAGGTCACATGCACGCTTGGAAAGAGATTGGCATATTTGCGGGCGTTCACCTCATTGGTGTTTCTTAATGTAGTGGTCACTCCTGTCCATTCCGCCCGAATACCTCCCTGGTAGGAAAACTTCCCGGTTTTGTTGCCGACCATACCATATAATGCATTGATATTCTCCTCATAAAGGAAATCGTTGGTAAGGCCGGGCAGCGCTACCCAGCCCCCATCGCTGGCCTGCTGTGTGACGGTATAATCGTTCGTCATGTCCCGCGAGCTGCTCCGTCCGCCTGCCTCAATTTTGCCGTCTTTTCCGAAAGGATGTACATAATCGGCCTGGAAAAGCAATTGTTTCTCCGTTTCGTAGTTCACCGCGCGCTGCAACAACGGCGGAATGCCCGACGGGCTGCCATCCGGTTTGTACACATTTTCATGGTAATACTGATCCGAATCCTCCCAGTTGTCGAGGTAACGCACGTCCGCCGTAAACTCCTGCCCTTTCCGGTTAAATGTCCGCTTGTACGTTAGTGCATACTCCGAGTTCGGTTCCGTTTCGGTTTCATCCTGGGTCCGGCGCGTGTAGCTCGTCATGTTATTGAGGTTCGACAGGTAATCGCGGTAATTGAGCGTCGAAAATCGCTTGCCCTTGCTTGTACGCCACGTGTATGCGCCGGTGAGAACGTTTTTGGAATTGAAATAATAGTCGATACCGCCGCGAGCGCTGTTGGCCATGCCTTTCAGGTTACTTTTCATATCGCGCTCCATGATGAACGTCGAATCGTTGCGATAAACCTCCTGATACACGTAGTTTTTGCCGGGGGTATTCCGGTACGACATGGTATAGTTGATGAAGAAGTTGAGATTCTTCTTCCGGTAATTCACGTTCGCGGCGCCGCCAAAATTGGTAGGATGTCCCGTGATAATGTCGAATGAACCGTTAATGCCCTCTTTCCGCTCCTTTTTCAAAACAATATTGATCACACCGCCCATACCCTCGGCTTCATAACGTGCCGATGGATTGGTAATGATTTCCACGCGCTCAATCATGCTGCCCTGCAACTGGGCCAGTCCGCTCGCGCCTTTAATACTGACCAAACCGGAAGGTTTGCCATCGATAAGAATGCGCACATTACCGCTTCCTCTCAGACTGACGTTCCCTTCAACATCCACCGCTACGGACGGGACATTGGTCAGAATGTCCACCGCGGTACCACCCGCATTTGCCAGGTCTTTCCCAACATTGAATATCTTTTTATCGAGCGATAATTCCATTGAGCTCTTCTCTGCCTGGACGGTCACTTCGTCAAGCGTTCTGGCCGAAGCCGCGACTTTGATCGAGCCCAGGTTCAGAGGGGAATTGGCCGCACTCACTTTTATATTAGTAGTGTAATTGGGTTTATAACCGATGAATTCCGACAATGCATAATAGGTACCCGCAGAGATATCTACTATGAACCCGCCGGTCTCGTCGGTGATCGCGCCGGAAACGAACGAACTGTCGGATGTTTTGAAGAGCCGGATGCTCGCATAGCCCAGTGGCGCATTGCTCGCACCGTCGACAATCTTGCCCGTAACCTTTAATTTCCCATTATTCTGCGCCACGGCGGGCATTATTCCCAACATCCCGAGAATCAATGCAAACCCCACAAAACCACGCGACTTCCGCTTATGAAAGCCCTTCTTCAATCTGCTTTTGATAGCCATTACCCTGTTGTAATATTTCCTCAAATCCTTTTAAAAATTGCTACCCATACAAACCGGTTTACCTTCCCGTTTTACTCTACCGTAATGATATATTAAAATGAACTTTCCGTCCGACGCTCCGAGGCTCCGTGGGATTTTTGTACCTTTGCAGTCTTTTTGCATATCCACACAAAGCCATGAAACACGAAGCATCACAAACTTTAAAATTAGCATTCCCTATTATCATCGGTGAGCTGGCCCAAATGGCGCTTCACCTTATCGACAGCGCCATGGTTGGCGCTATCAGCTACAAACAACTGGCTGCGGCCGCACTCGTCATCAATGCGATGAACATTCCGTTCGTGATCGGGATTGGTATGACGATCTCCGTTTCGCAGATGGTATCCCTCGCCAACGGGCGCCGCGATGCCCAACAGGTTTCACATTATCTGTTTAATGGTTTTTGCCTTTGTACGCTTACCGCGCTGGCCATTTCCATCACTTTGCTTTTTGGAAAAGATTACCTGCATAACCTCGGGCAGGACCCGGAGGTAGTGGAGCTAGCGATCCCTTTCATGCGGCTGATGGGCCTTTCCATTATCCCGATGCTGCTTTTTATGACTTTGAAGCAATTTGCCGACGGACTGGAACACACACGCACAGCAATGATCTTCTCCCTGGCCGGTATGCCTGTCAATATCCTGCTCAACTGGCTGCTCATTTACGGTAACTGGGGCTTCCCACGCCTCGAACTCGAAGGTGCAGGCTGGGCGACACTCATCACCCGCAGCATGATGTTCTTCGCTTTGTTGTTTGTGATTTTAAGACACAAAACTTTTGAAAAATACATTGCCGTAGGTCGTAATCAGTGGTATTTCAAATGGCAGACCTGGCGCGAGCTGCTGCACATCGGGGTACCGAGCAGCTTGCAGATCGGTATGGAAGCGGGTGCATTTGCGGTATCGGGTATTATCATTGGAACCCTGGGTGCCGTAGCACAGGCCGCGCACCAGATCGCTTTGAGCAGCGCGTCGTTTACATTTATGGTATCAATGGGCCTTGCGCAGGCGGGCTCCATACGCGTAAGCAACGCGCTCGGGCGCAGCGACTGGGCGAAGATTTTTGTAATCGGCAAAAGCACGCTCGTAACTGCATTGATCTACGGCACCTTCTGCGCAATCACCTTCGGCCTTTTGCGGAATCACCTGCCGATGGCATTCAACGACAATACCCAAGTGGTTACCTTAGCGGCATTGCTGCTCCTTTTTGCCGCCGTTTTCCAGATTTCGGATAGCACCCAGGCCATCGGCGCGGGTTTGTTGAGGGGTATTAAAGATGTAAAAACCCCTACAATCCTGATCGGAATCGCCTATTGGGTAATCGGTATCCCCGTAGGCTACACGCTTGCATTCCATTTCGGGATGGGAGCTTCGGGCATGTGGCTGGGGTTGATTCTGGGCTTGACAATGGCATCGATTTTCCTGATGACGCGCTTTTTCAAAATGACAAGAAGAAATCAGGTTTAGCTAAAACT
>DATMSL010000561.1:0-3872 GCA_035565435.1 Dyadobacter sp.
TTTTCACCAAAATTTTGGTTAAAAATACAATGCATGAAACGCCTGGAACCCACTTATGAACAAATCAGAGTAGTCAAAAAAGAATGGTCTTCCCTCAAAAACATCCGCGCGCATGTGATCGGCGATGTGTTTTTCGGAAAACTGTTTTTTGATTACCCGCAAACGAAAAAACCATTTGACCGGCTGGTTGCCGACGGACAGACCGACGATCTGAACGAAGGTTTAAAAAACGTGCTGGGAGGGATTATCAGCAAACTGGACCGCCCCGACGAGCTGGCGATCCGCTTGCAGGCGCTGGCACTGCCTTTCATAACCGTTGGATTTAACCGGATCACGTTCCGGCGACTGGCCGAAAGCCTGCTCTGGACATTGCAAAAAGCCTTTGGCTACGGATGGCCGGCAGAATCGGAACAGGCCTGGATCGCCTGCATCAGCGTAGTAGAGTCGCAAATTTTTGACCCGAATTAAACCTTTCAAAGAATGCCCTGGCCTCCGAAACTGCTCATTTTAACATTATTGATCCTTCCCGGATGGCTGTATGCGCAGCTGCCGGATTATAATGTACAGATGCTGAGCGAGGGTAGCGGCATCAGTTTATCGAACGTTCACAAGCTGGTAAAAGATAAAAAGGGCTTCCTGTGGATCTTGTCGCGGCGCGTGGTGCAGCGGTTTGATGGCCGCAATACCGTCCGTTTCGATGCCACTGGTGAAGACTTCCTGGATATTGTAGTGGATCAAAACGGGCAGATCTGGGTGAGCAGCCACAACGGATTGAGTACCTACATCGATGACCAGCAGGGATTTAAACCCGTAAAGATTGCGGAGCCGCTGAAATCGAAATTCAACCTGCTGGATGTGACCCCGGACAATCAGGTATGGGCATTAAGCGGCAATGGATTATATCGCTACGACCGCCGCCGCCACGCTTTTGTGCCGCATCCCATTCCAGGACTTGCCAACAGGGTTTTCTATCGGCGGATATTCAAACGCGCCGGCGACGAATTTTTCGTCGGAGATACGCACGAGCTGATCGCCTATAACTACAAAACCGGACGTGTGCGCAGGATCGGTTTCAACTCCGTGGCGGTCATCGCGCCGCTGTCCGGGGATATTGTCTGGGCCACCAATGCGGATCTGGAAACTTTCGAACTGGATTTCCGGCCGGGCACCGTTTCAAGGATTTTTCCCACGCGCTTCACACCAGCCGCGGCCTATTTAACGATCAATTCCGTGCTGTCTCTGGATCAGGGCCATGCGCTTGTTACCACCAGCAAAGGCTGTTACCTCTACGACCGAAAGGCCCTTCGCGGCAAAAAAGTAGTCTTTTACCATCAGGGCCGCGAGTTGAGCAACAATGAAATCATTACCAGCTACCGCGACGACGAGGGTACGCTATGGCTCGTTTCCAAACAGGGTATTCTGTTTTTCAACCCTAACCAGCATACCATTACCTGGCTGCGCAGCTTCCAAAACCTGCTCAACGAGGAGAATAACAACATCCGCGCCATTACCGGCGACCGTGCAGGCCGCATATGGATGGCAACCACCGAAGGCATAGCCTGCCTCGAGCCAGTGAACGGGCATTTCAAAATCACAATGCCATCTGCCGCCAATGCCCCTTATTTTCACTTCCCGACCATCCACGCACTGAATTTCGACGGCCAACGCCTCGTGCTGGGCCCTGGCTCCGGCGGGCCGCTCTTCATGGACCCAACCACCGGCAAGTTTCAAAAACCGCGCTATCCGGCCGGCAAAGGGGGAGAATTGCTGCGGGCAAAGGTCGAGCGGGACTTCATCTACGGCATTCAAACTGTCGGCGACGGCGACCAGCTGATTCTTGCCGATGCATCGTGCTATCTCATTAACCGGGATACCGGCGTACTGAACGAGCTTTCTTTTGCCGGCTCGAACCAAATCCTCCAAACCGCGCGCACGGACCGCACCGGCCATATCTGGATCGGCACTTTCAAAGGACTCCTATATCTCAACAACCATTTTGAAACAATTTGGAGCGATAGCACCTTTTATCCCGGCAAGCTCGTTACGTCCATTCTTCCCCGCGACGACTCCACCGTATGGGCCGGCAGCGTTGGGCTTTTCGAGGTGACGCGTACGTCTACCGGACTCAGAAAAAAGCTGATTATTCCGGAACTGAAAACCGCGCAGATCACCAATCTCTACGCCGATCGCAACGGAATGGTGTGGATCGCGGCGGATGAGGGCTTATACCGTTTCTCGGCAAAAGACAATAAGCTGGAATGGTTCGATGTGTGGGATAATGTACAGAACAGACAGCTGAACCCGGGGAGTATTTATGAGGATGCCTCCGGGCGCGTTTACTGGGGCGGCCACAACGGGGTCAACTTTTTTGATCCCTTGCAAATTTCACTGTCGCAGCAAAAGCTTCGCGTGTACGTGACGAGTGTAACCGTGAACCATAGTGACACACTCTTCAAACCACGGCATTACAATGCGACCCTGATGGCTAAACCCGGCAACCTGCGGCTCGACTGGGACGAAAACTCGGTAGAGATACGCTTTACAGCCGCTTATTATCAAAACCCTCAAAAAGTGCATTACCGCTACAAGCTGGCCGGTCTGCACACCGGATGGGTGCCCAATGGCCATAACAACGTGGTCCGGTTTTCTTCGCTCGCACCCGGCTCGTACACCTTCAAAGCTGCGGCGAGCCTGGACGGGACCACCTGGCAGGAAAGCAGCGAGGAGCTTACGTTCGTGATCAGTCCGCCATTCTGGGAACGCGCCTGGTTCATAGTTGCCTCGCTTGCATTGGTATCCGGCCTGATTTATTACTTTCTCAAAAAACGCATTGAGACGGTCAAGCTACGGCAGGCGCGCATTTTTGCTTTGCAGGACAAGGCCACCAAGCTTGAAAAGGAAAAGACGCTGGTTATGTTCGAAAGCCTCAAACAGCAGCTCAATCCCCATTTCCTGTTCAACTCGCTGGCATCGCTCGACAGCCTCATCTGGGATGACGCAGCCAAAGCCAGCAGGTTCCTCGAAGGCCTCAGCTGGACTTACCGGTACATTCTCAAAAACCAGAGTAATGAGCTCGTGCCGCTTTACGAAGAGCTTGAATTTGCAGCGGAATATGTGAAGATCCAGCAGACCCGCTTTCGGGATGGCCTTGTTGTGGATGTGGCTGTTGCCAGCCCCTGGACACATATGCTGATCGCCCCGGTCACGATCCAGAACCTGATCGAGAATGCGATCAAACACAACGCGATGTCGGACGATGCTCCTTTGCGCATACAGGTCTATGCGGAAGCCGGGTATATTGTGGTGCAGAACAACCTCCAAAAGAAACGGTTTGTTGAAACCAGCAACCGTCAGGGGATTAAAAACCTTCATTCGCTTTATTCTTATCTTACGCCTTTGCCCGTATTGGTATCCGAATCGGCCGGGTTATTTACGGTTAAGGTGCCGCTCATCGACGGAAACAACATCACGCATTCCAATGAAACCGATTTTTCCAATGAAAGCAATCATCATTGAGGACGAAACGCTCGTAGCCCGCCAGCTTGAAAGGAAAATCGGGCAGCTTGCGCCTGACATCGAAGTGACGGCCATTTTGCCCAGCCTTAAAACTGCCCGCAAATGGTTCCTGGAAAACGCCGAGCCTGACCTGATGTTTATGGATATTCAACTCAGCGACGGTATCAGCCTCGACGTTTTCGATTTTTACGAACTGAAATGCCCGGTCATTTTCACGACCGCTTACAGCGAATACGCCATCCGCGCTTTTAAAGTAAACGGCATCGACTATTTGCTCAAACCGGTCCTCGAACGCGACCTCAAAAGGGCACTCGACAAGTTCCGGGAGAAGAGCACTGCGGCACCCGAACTTTCGG
>DATMSL010000562.1:0-1520 GCA_035565435.1 Dyadobacter sp.
TACGCCGATCAAATCACGTTAACTCACGCGCTTGAAGGCCGTCGCACGCTCTCGTAATCTGATACAATAGCTACAGCATGTTTGATAAAGCACTTCCTCTGATTACCGCGGCAAAACACATTGTTATTATTCAAGGTGAAAATCCAGATGGCGATTCACTCGCAAGCTCACTTGCGCTCGAAGAAATCCTCAGTGAGCAGGGCAAAACCGTCACAATGTACTGCGCAATCGATATGCCAAAATATCTGCACTTTTTGAAGGGTTGGGATCGCGTCACGAACTACTTCCCATTCGATGCCGACCTCGCAATTATCGTCGACACCGCCGCCGAAGCCTTGATTGAAAAAACAATGCAAACACGAGGCATACGCCAATTCCTCGAAGCTCACCCTGTTGTTGTACTTGACCACCATGGTGAACAAGACGAAGAAGAGCCGCAGAACGACCTATCGTTCAATCACGAATTTGTATTAAGTCCGACAGCCGCCGCAACGGGTGAGTTAATATACAATCTTGCCCAGGCCGCAGACTGGAAAATAACTCCAGCAGCCGCCTCTGCGCTCTATAGTTCAATCGCATCAGATACCCTAGGCCTCACAACAGAATCCGCCGGCATCGACACCTACCGCGTCGTAGCCGAAGTCGTAGCTCACGGCGCAAAGCCGTTCGAAATCGAATCAGCACGCCGCGAATTCATGAAAAAGCCTGCCGACATCCTCACCTACAAAGGCGAGCTTATCGAACGTATCGAATACTCACGCGAAGGCACGCTCGCAACTGTCCACATCCCGTGGGAAGACATCCAAGAATATTCAGACCGCTATAATCCGAGCGTCCTCGTACTAGATGAAATGCGACTCGTCGACACCGTTGAGGTAGCCTGCGCTATTAAGACGTACCCAGACGGTAAAGTCACTGGCAAGCTACGGTGTAACCTGCCTGTAGCGAGTCAAATCGCTGGCTACTTCGGTGGCGGCGGTCACAACTATGCTGCAGGCTTCAAAGTCCACGAACAGTACGAAACGATTATGCAGGAGCTCGTCGCTGCAACCGACAAAGCCCTAAAGGATTACCATGCCACTCAAACTTCACAACACGCTATCGCGTAAGCTCGAAACATTTACACCAATCAATGACGGAAAGGTGATGCTTTACACCTGTGGTCCAACTGTTTACGACCACCCACATGTCGGCAACTGGGCTTCATTCATTTACTGGGATACTCTCGTGCGTACACTCATCGCCAGTGGCTACCGTGTCGAACGCGTCATGAATATTACCGATGTTGGTCACTTAACAAGCGATGCCGATGAAGGCGAAGACAAGCTCGAAAAGGGCGCGCGCCGCGAAGGCAAAACTGCCTGGGATATTGCGGAATTTTATGCCGAAGCCTTTATAAACGGCATGGAAATGCTCGGGCTTTTGCCACCAGAACACCTCGTACGTGCAACCGATTTCATTCCGCAACAACTTGATTTAATACGCGAACTAAAAGAAAAGGGCTTCACCTACAAAACCAC
>DATMSL010000563.1:0-16263 GCA_035565435.1 Dyadobacter sp.
TTTAAAATTTTCAGGTTCATACGGACCAGTTCAGCAAGCTTGTGCTGGTCGGGTTCCATTCTGCGCGTCACATTGATGCCATTCCAGAGGTTTACCAGATACGTTCCAAGGGCGCCGGCGGGTTCCTCGGTTTGAAGCAACCCCAGGTCTTTGCCTCTTTGAACTGCTTCCGTGAATATTTCTTCGAGTAGGTGGAGGTATTTCGCGGCAATCATTTTCAGGCCTGCATCGTCGGCCGATACCTGGATCAATGCGTTACCGAAATAACAACCGTTGTTACCAACCGGAGACTCATTGCCGGTAAGCGACAGGAAGAAATCTTTGATAAACTGGACCGGATCAGCGCAAGTGGTGAGTGCGTCGCGGATGGCTTTGAAGTTCAGCTCGACGACCCGTTCCATCGACTTCCGGAACAATTCTTCCTTGCCGCCTTTGAATGCGAAATAAAAACTGCCTTTTCCGATTCCCATGGCACTGAGCAGATCGTCGGCAGTCGCGTTGGTATATCCTTTCTCCCAAAAGACTTCCACCGCCTTGTCCAGGATCGCTGTTTCGTCATATATTTTGGGTCTGCCTGCCATTGTTTGATTCGTTTGATGTTACAAATGTATAATACTTTACCAATTAGTACAAAATAAAAAGGAAAATATTTTTGGAGGACGTTTTGACTGGATTGGATGGATGGGGCAGGGGGAGGGTGGAGGAAAGGGAGGAATGGGAGGATAGGATGGAAGCGCGTTTGGCGGTTGCCGATTTGGTATCTCAAACATCGGACATTAGCTTTGCGGAGCGTTTATTCACGATCAAAACTGCTTCTCCTTTTCTTGAAAGCTTCCGGAAAACAATGGATTACCCTGGGGTTCACGCTCCTGATGCTTGTCAAAGCATGGGTTATTCCTTTGGTGTACCTGGATTATGAATTGCGAAAGGAATACATTATCGCTAACCTCTGTGTAAACCGAGACAACCCGATCGTGGTCTGTGAAGGTAAATGTTACCTGGCCGAAAAGATCGTTGAAGCCAAAAAGCAGGATGAGCGCCGGGCAGAGCAGACCTTCATGGCTAATCTGCTGTTTCAGGCTCTGGACACCGGTAAGCCATTCAGTTTCAAAACTCCGGAACATTTTGAAGGAAAGTTGACGGTAACATTTAGCTATATTTCCCCATTCCTTTCCCGCACGGCAACTGCGGATATTTTCCATCCCCCATTGGCTTAATCAGCCACTTTTTTAAGCTTTCTAATGGCGCAGCCCCGAGGCAGCGTCGATCATTCCCATTTCTTATTTCAAAACTTACCATGCGCGTGCATCACCGAAGCATTATCGTCGGTCTGCTGGCAGCTGCTGTGCTGACTGCCTGCGAAGACCGCAAACTGCCGTATCTGGGCGAGCCTCAAACCGTTGTTAAAACGGTCGAAGGAAAAACCGTTGAGGAAACGGGTTACCCGTCGATCCCTGCATTTTCATTCACCAATCAGGATAACAAAATCGTTTCCGAACAGGATTTCAAAGACAAAATCTACGTCGCCGACTTCTTCTTCACGACATGCCCGACGATCTGTCCGGTGATGAAAAAGAATATGCTCAAAGTGTACGACGAGGTGAAGGATAATCCGACCGTCCGCATTCTTTCCCACACTATCGACCCCGAGCACGATACGCCCGCGGTGCTGAAAACCTACGCGAATGACCTGGGTGTAAGCAATGCGACCTGGCAATTTGTGACCGGCGACCGGGAGAAGATCTACAACATAGGCCAGCAGCATTACCTGATTACCGCCGCCGAGGACGCCAAATCGCCAGGAGGATTCCTGCACAGCGGGCATTTTGTGCTGTTGGACAAAGACCGCCATATCCGCGGCATGTACGATGGAACCACCGACGAAGGTACCTATGAGCTCATCCGGGATATCCGGACGTTGCTCAAAGAATATGAATAGGAAAATCGGCCTCGGGAGGAACCAGGAGGCCGATTTTCATGTAGCTTTAAGTGTAGTAAAACTTCTTTAATCACTAACCTTAAACCATTATGTCGAAGAAAATTCTGTTGCTGGCAGGGGATTATGTAGAAGATTATGAGGCTATGGTGCCTTATCAGGCCTTGCTTTCCGTCGGGTTTGAAGTGGATACGCTCGCTCCCGATCGCCAAAAGGGCGACACTGTGCCTACCGCGGTGCACGATTTTGTAGGCGACCAGACGTATAAGGAAACACAAGGCCACCGTTTTGCGATTACCGCCGATTTTGACGGTATCGATCCGGCTGATTATGACGGGCTCTATATCGCAGGCGGCCGTGCGCCCGAGTACACACGCCTCAACAAGCGCGTACTGGAAATTACCCGCCATTTCTTTGAAGCCAACAAACCGGTGGCTGCCATTTGCCACGGCATCCAGATACTTACCGCCGCAAAGGTGCTGCAAGGTCGTACACTGACAGCTTATGTAGCCGTCGGCCCTGATATCGAACTGGCTGGTGGGACGTGGAAGAATATCCCGGCAGATCAGGCGGTTGTGGATGGTAACCTGGTTACTTCGCCCGCCTGGCCCGGTCACCCGGCCATTTTGAAAGAGTTCTACAAAATGCTCGGCGTGCAAATCAGCGGTATTTAAAAAAGGTTTTTGAAGTGAAAAGGCCGGGCTTGCGATGCAGGTCCGGCCTTTTTAGTGATGTATTAATTTGAATTAAAACTTGAAAGAAACACCTGCATTGATCGAGTAATCGGCAAATGCAGCGTCGCCGCGCGTAAAGACGCCGGTTTTATCTGAATATTCTTTGTCTGTTACGCTTTGGGTACGGTTTCTGACGAAGGCAACGGGGACCGTAGCGAAGAAGCTGAACTTTTCACCCGAATAGGTGATGCCCGGCTCCACGCTCCACACGTAGCCTGGGCGACGGAAATCGCCGCTGCCGCCAACCAGGTCATGCACGGGGATTCCTTCCAGGCGGGCACCGACCGCCACTGCCCAGCCTTTCAAAATCGGATTGAGGGAATAGCTGAACCCTCCGCGTGCCATGTATTGGTCAGGTACGCTCATAATAGCCTCATTGGCAAGGCGCGGCGAAAGGGTTTCGCGGTACGTGCGTACGCCGTTCTGCTCGCGCGGGTTCACGAGGTAAAAGAAATTGCCGTACACGCCGAAGTTGTGAAAGATATTATAAAACGTATTCAGCTCTACGGTAACGCCGGTTCCGCCATCGCCCAACTGGATAGATTGGTCGACGGTACGCAGTTCCTTCGTGCCGTTCGGGCCTACATTGTACCAGTAGTCCTGGTAGTTGTAATCGCCGGTAGGCAGTTTAAGGCCCAAGCCGAGCTGGATATTGCCCCGGTAACTCTTTTTCGGATCGAAAAGCCAGCGGTAGGCAGCGATGCGGAGGTCGCCGATACCAAACGAATGCATGCTGTGCCGCTCGTTGAACTTGTTGGAGCCATTCACGAGCCCGTGCTCGTACAGTGAAGAACGGGCATTTGAAATAACTGGAAGATCGACCATCAATGACCAGCGGTCATTCAGAATGCGCATAATATTGATGTCTACCGACGCCGTGTGATTGATCACCTCGGTGTGCTGGACGAGCCGTTCCTTGTTCTCGTTGGATCCGGAGAAATGGCGGAAGGATTTAAAGTAACGGCCGCTGGCACTCACAACCCATTGGCTGTGGTTGTTGCTGTCGGCGTGTGCGATCATGCACGCATTACCTGTGCCGCGGATGGCAACACAGCCTTGGGAAAATGTATTTTGGGTAGCGCAAAGCGATATCAGCAATGCGAGTGACGATTGTAGTAATTTTTTCATTATAAATTTGGTGAATGTTCCCGGGGTTAAATACACACCTCACATACCTGCCGGAAATGCAGGGTTATGAGGCATTAAAAACAGATGATTAGGAAAGCAGGCTGTCGGGTGGTGGTGTGGGGACGGCATGACAGGTTTCGAAAACCGGGCAGGAATATTGGTCTGTTGCTGATGGTATTGTTTCAATCCATTCCATGACAAAAATGACATGCTTTTGCGCAGAGGTCATGAATTCTTTCAAAAAGGATTTGAGCAGCTTAGCATGGCTTTTTGGGGCAGGACTTTCCGGCGCAGTGCTTACGGTTTCGCGCTGAATGTGATCCACGAGCTCCATATACCGGTCACGTGCATTCTGGTCGTATTCGCAATAAACATACAAGGTATCGTTCAGAAGCTGTTTTGTCCTGATCTGATAATATTCTCCTTCATGCCGGATTTTGCCTTCCGAGGGCTCAGGAACCGACCAGTCGGTCTGGTAGGGGAGAGAAACCGGCACTTTTACCACGATATCACGGGAGTAGGCGCTGTGTTCGATGTGCTCGCGACCGGCTGCGGTTGGCACATACTGATCCTCTAACAGATAGAGCACCGAATAGCCCATCATATTATAGAGTAGTAGTCCAAAAAGCAGGAGTGATAAAAATCGAGTCAAATTTCTTCCAGCGGTTTCTTGTATGCAAAGGTAAGATAAAGTCAAAAAAATGAAAACATTGTACAATGTTTGCCATGCTGAAACGGGAAAGTGAAACTTCGGGTTGGTCTTCCGACGAAACCGCCTTATTTTTGCATCACAATAGCAATGTTATGTCCGAGAACAGACTCCTTTTCTGCATTTCTCCTCCTCCGGTAGCCTGAATGGCTTAATGACCGGAATCTATTTTGGTACTTCCCGCATGTCGGGAGGCGATTTTCCTATTACCAGTTACCATTGTTCACGAAGGTTGTTGAGTCTTAGCCCTTTTCAGGGGCATGCTTAACCGGTTTGCGCTGTATTCGCAGCGCCCGACGTTTATTTTTTATCCCTTTTTGAACAAATACTCCAATGAAACAAGCTTTCATCAAGCTCCATATCTCAATCATTCTCGCCGGATTTACCGGTATTTTCGGAAAACTCATTACGGTCAATGAAGGACTGCTGTCGTGGTACCGGATCTGGCTCGCAGGCATTCTGATGCTGCTGATCCTGGCGGGACCCCAAAAGCTAGAGCGTATATCATTCCGCGATTTTGCCCGTACTTCATTGACCGGGTTGTTGCTCGGATTGCATTGGATCTTCTTTTACGGGAGCATCAAGTATTCCAATATTTCGGTAGGGGTGGTCTGCTTCTCGCTGGTCGGCTTTTTTACGGCCATTTTCTCGCCGTTGATCAATCGCCGCCGTTTCGTGCTCTCCGAGTTGCTGCTCAGCCTGCTCACACTGGCGGGTATTGCTTTGATTTTTAGTTTCGACTCGCGGTACCGGGTCGGTATCACGCTCGGTGTGGTATCGTCGGCGCTTGGCTCGCTTTTTACGATCGCCAATGAGCGGCTCGCGCATTCTTTCAGAAGCGAAACGGCCACGGTATATGCCCTGATCGGCGGCGCTATTGCGCTGACTCCGCTGATGCCATTGTATTTTTATTTTTTTCCCGTCGCGACACTCGTGCCATCGTGGGAGGACCTGGGCTACCTGTTGCTGCTGGCGTTTTTCTGTACCGTTGTCCTGTATATGCTGCAAACGCAGGTACTGCGCCGCATTTCGGCTTTTACGGTCAACCTCAGCTTGAACCTGGAACCCGTTTACACGATCATCCTGGCCATTCTGATTTACCAGGAAAACAAGGAACTTCGCTGGTCGTTTTACCTCGGCCTGGTACTGATCCTGTTATCGGTGGTGTTGCAAATGCTGCAAGTGATACGTGCACACCGGAATGCGGATCCGGTGTTGGCTAAGAGCCATTAAGAAAATGAATCGGGGCAGGATATCAATGCTGCCCCGATTCATTTTCCAGTTTTTGTAATAGCTTGTCGATCACCGCCTGCATAAGGCTTGATTTACCTTCGATATGACGCGTAAACCCTTGATAGCGTAAGGCTTCTGGGATGTCTTTGCTCAGATTGATTTCCCCCTGGTGCCTGTGTAAAGCGATTCCCTGGATTTGTAAATGCGCGGCCAGGTATTCCTGCTCCGACTGTCCGGGTGTGGGAATAAGCAATGCCTTTTTTCCGAACATTGCGAGGTCCATCAGTGTCGAATAACCGCTTCGGCAGACGACGAGCCGGGCATGTGCGAGCGCATCCGCAAGCTCTTGCGCACCCGCATATGTAGTGTACATGATATGCGCAGGCAGGTGCCCCGGCACGCGTCCCGAGGGATTGCCGGCAATAATGTGGAAATGATAACCGGTGACCAAGACGGCTTGTTCAAGCATTATTTCTTCTAAAATGCTCCGCATGGGCTCCGGGCCGGAAAGCAGGACCAGGATGCTGTTGATATGACTCTGTATGAACGTGGCCGGAGGTGACAGTTGGGAAAGTAGCCCGACGTAATGTGAATTCGCAGGAAGTTGCCGCGGGTGCGACAATGCACCGGCCAGTCCGCCATTTTCCTGCTCATCTACGACCCAGCATTCATCGAACTTTTCCAGCATGTGGTAATGCAGTCGTCGCAGCACGGAGTCTGCGGCTGTGCCGAAACCCGTCATGATCTGTAACTGATGGGTCAGAATGACCGATTTCAGACCGTCAATTTTCAATCCGTAGCGGTTGTCGGAAATCACCAGATCAAACCGGTGCGTGGCTTGTATATCGCGTAGCCATTGCCTTTCCCGACGTATTGCTCCCAGGATTTTCGGGATTTGGGATAATATTTTCAGCACAAAAGTGCCGCCGCTACTGCTATACGTAATATTGTAACCGGGAAGCGGGAGTTGTGGCAGATCGGGAAAGTTCTTTTTCAACAACACCGCAGTCGCACCGGAAGCGGCGATGGTTATCTCGCATCCTTTGTCAATAAGGTGCCGGATGACGGGGATACAGCGTGTTGCATGTCCCAGTCCCCAGTCCAGCGGCGCTATCAGGATACGGAATGGCAGGGCGGATTCAGAATTTGGTTACAAAGCAAAAATAGTGGTTTGCCGTTATTTCGGGCCAAGAAATGACAGTACACGTTCGGTAACGTTTTTTAGCGACGGGATCTGGACGGGCTTCTGGAGGTAATCCATCACGTGCCCCGAACCCATAGCACGGTCATAATCCTCCATTTCGGAGGAAGAACTCATCATGCAGATCGAAATGGGATGGGGAACCTCCGGTTTCAGTTTTCCATATTCATTCAGGAATTGCCAGCCATCGAGGATAGGCATGTTAATGTCGAGCAGTATCAGCTGAGGGAGTTTCAACGCATCCCTTTTGTGACGGTTGAGGTAATCCATCGCATCCCGGCCATTTTCAAAAAAGATAATTTCGCGGGCTATTTTAGCATTTTCAATAATACGTTTGAGGAGGTAAGTGAAGATTTTGTCATCGTCCACTACGCAGAGTATTTCAAGCATTTTCGTTGAATGTAATTTTGAATGTAATACCCGCATCGACCTTACTGAATACCTGAATGTTTCCGCCCTGGGCTTCTATCTGATTTTTTATCAAAAATAAACCAACTCCGTGAGCGTCTTCATGTTTATGGAAGGTTTTATACAGGCCAAAAATCTTGTCGGCATGAAGCGAAAGATCGATCCCTTTGCCCTGGTCGCTGTATTCCAGTACCTTCAGCCCCTTCTCGTCGCGGTAGAACCGAAGCTGGATCACCGGATGCTGATTGTCTTTTTTGTATTTGATACCATTGGAAATCAGGTTCATCAGGATGCTTTCCAGGTAAATACGGGGGAATACGATCTCTTCCTCCATGAAATCCATCCCGATTTCCGCCTGGCTGGTATGCAGGCTTTCATCGAGCACGCCGAGGACCTGCTCGGTTACTTCCCTGATATCCAGCTTTTCGCCTTCCAGGTGGTTGTCGCGGATCTTGATGACTTGTGAAAGGTCGTCGAGGGTCCCGTTCAAATGCCGTGACACCGTTTTGATCTTCTGAAAAAGCTCCTCATTGTCTTTGGTGAGGGTCGATTCATCGACAAAATCCGCAAGCAGGGCGATGTTGCTGGAGTGGTTACGCAGGTTATGCGAAAGGATATGGGTGAAGCTTTGCAGCTGGCTATTCTTCTGGGCCATTTGATCAATCGATTTGATGAGTTTCAGTTCCAGCGTTTTGTATCGGTCGATATCCATAATAATACCCCTGATCTTGTTTACCTGCCCGCTGGCATTCAGTGATGGCGTAGCCGAAAAACGTACCCATTTGCGCGCACCGGTGGCGGTGGTGAGTTGCAGTTCATGGTCCCACGAGCTGCCCGTTTCTATCGATTCCCGCAGCGCCGTTCGGATAATCAGCTGATAAGGTTCGGGGAAAAAGCGGAGCAGGTCGGTTTCGTTGTGAATCTGCGCTTCATTGGTTTCCAGGATGTTGCCGCAAGTGGCGGTCCAGCGGAACTGCCCTGTAGCAGGATCGTATTCCCAGCCGCCGAGCTTGCCCACATCGCTTGCGGCGCTGAGCAGGAACTCGCTTTCAGCCAGTTTTTCCTCCACGGCTGTACGTTCGTCGATCTCCCGTTGCAGATCGGATACAGACCGGAGCAAAAGCACATTGGGGAAGATCTTGAACAGGTAATAAACCGTCGTCACCGAGATGATCGCTGTCGCAAACCTGACTATTGCACTGAACCGATACGCCGGTATCCAGAAGATCAATGCGTCGATCAAATGCGTAGCGCCGCAGAAAGCGATGAAGGCCACGAACAGCCAGATTGTTTTAGGGAATGGAAAGTCTTTTCTGTTGCGAACGAACCGGATCAGGAAGATAGGGATCAGGAAATACGAAGCCCAGATGAGCATGTCGGAAATAATGTACAGCCAGCCATGAAAATCAGACCACCTGCCGCAATACCAGCGGGCAGGCCATTCCGATTGGCTGAAAATCCCCCGGAAGAATTCTGCCACCTGCCCTGATAACCCTTCCTGGCTTGCTTTTAGGGGAGCCAGGCCCGTACTGCAAAGTGTTATACGGTCGTCTGAAATGGCATAATGTTGCGCAGTTTCCGGGGTCATGGATACTCAATTAACGGGAGGCGTATTCGAATATTAGTGATTAAATTCATGCCAAACAACCGCGTATTTGTTTTGGAAAATAGCCCGCCAGGTACCGTAAAAATACTATTTGACTCAATTTGTAAAAATAGTTTTAATGAAATGAGCGAATAGCTATCAATGAAGAATGTAGGGGGTTTATGAGTGATCGATCGGACTGGTACGCGGCTTGAATTAATGCCTGATTTTCAATTGCCAGACGAAAATATAGACTGGCGAAATAGCGTGTCGACCGACTGACACGGTCGTGATTGTTTGTCCTTTTTATTCCTGAAAGGGAAAAATGGGTTAGAATAAATAATTTGAAATGTCGAAAAAGTTCAAACGCTGCCTGAGGGCGGCAGACGACTTTTTGACTAATTTAGCAGGCCGCACTAAACAAACGACGCGGCGTTTTTTGCCATGAATATTCAGATCCATCAACACAACGAGACCGCGATTGCGGAAGTAACGTCTGACCAAATTCTTATCCATACGCCCGACGACGGACTGCAATTGATGGCCGATCTATATTACCAGGGTTACGGTGCGATAATATTGCATAAACACCATATTACTCCCCATTTTTTCGATTTGAAAACGGGTATTGCCGGCGAAATTTTGCAGAAATTTACAACCTACCGTGTGCGCCTGGCTATTGTGGGCGACTTTGCGCATGATGAAAGCAAAAGCCTGCGCGATTTCATCTTCGAAAGTAACAAGGGGAGACAGGTCAATTTTGTACCTTCGGTGGAAGAAGCTCTCGGAAGATTGTCAAGATAGCGTGATGGAAATAGATGACATTCTCGAACATTTTCACCCACTGCCGCCCGATTCGAAGGAGGCTTTGAAAGAGTGCATTTCTGAGGTCCGGTACCCGAAAGGGCACGTGCTGATCCGGTCGGGCAGGGTGGAGAAAATGCTTTATTTCATACGGATCGGGATCGTGCGTGCGTACTCCGATGCCGATCGCGGGGATGTTACGTTCTGGTTCGGAAAGGAAGGGGATGTGGTGATTTCGATGAAAAGCTATGTTTCCGGGCAACCGGGTTATGAGCATATCGAAACACTGGAAGCGTGCGATTTGTACCAGATGAAGGTGCAGGACCTGGAGTCACTTTTTGCAAGCGATATTCACGTCGCCAACTGGGGCCGGAAGCTGATCGGCCAGGAGCTGATCAAGACCGAAGAGCGGCTTATTTCCATGCAGTTCAAAACCGCTCAGCGAAGGTATCTCGATTTAATGTCCGCCACCCCCGATCTGCTTCATCGTGTGCCCTTGTGCCATATTGCTTCTTACCTCGGAATCACGCAAGTGAGCCTGAGCCGCATTCGCGCGGACGTCAGGTAGAATGTCGCTTTTTATCATTTGTAAAATTTTTTGTCGATCCGGTGCCGGACCTTTGTATGCAAAAACAAAGTGTTATGAACTGGATTATTTTGATCGTCGCCGGCCTTTTCGAGGTCGGATTCGCCTCTTGTTTAGGAAAAGTCCGTGAAACAAGTGGAAACGAAATGTATTTGTGGTTTACCGGATTTATCATTTCGCTGGTTGTCAGCATGGCATTGCTTCTGAAAGCGACGCAAACGCTTCCGATTGGCACGGCTTATGCTGTGTGGACTGGTATAGGAGCAGTGGGAACGGTGTTGGTAGGGATACTGGTTTTCAAAGATCCCGTCAGTTTTTGGCGGATATTCTTCATCAGCACGCTGATCCTCTCTATTGCGGGACTGAAAATGGTCTCACAGCATTAAGCGATTGCAGTTCCGGCATTGATTTTTACCCATCCGGTTCTGTGGATTTTTTTGTACAGACGTGAAGCCTATGAACCGAAGCAACGATATCATTTTTGCCGACCGGAAAGATGCGGGACAGCAACTGGGGCATTTCCTGACAGCGCGCTATAAAGGCTCGGACCCGCTTGTAATGGGTATAGCCCGGGGCGGGATGGAGGTGGCATATTATGTCGCCCAATGTCTTGAAACCGACCTGAATATGGTTATCTCCCGAAAATTACCTGTTCCCGGTTGTCCGGAGGTCGGTTTCGGGGCCATCGCGGAGGATTTATCGGTGTACATCGCTCCGCGGTTCAGGCGATCGTTCGAACCGGAGACGATCGGTGAGATCATCGACGAGCAGACCGACGAAGTGAACCGGCGGATTGGAATCTACAAACATGGCAAACCGCTCCCGGACTTGCGCGGGCGGACCGTCATTATCGTCGACGATGGCATTGCGACTGGAGTGACGCTTGTACCTGTGCTACGCCTTTGTCGTAATCGCGGTGCCGACCGCGTGATAATCGCAGTCCCGGTTGCAGGCAATAACTATGACGCTCAGTTGAATGACGCCGATGCCATGGAAATACTGGTTATGCCCGAATGGTTTTACGCAGTAGGCCAGGTGTATGCCTCGTTCCGCGACCTTACCGACGATGAGCTGCTGGCCATTGTTCGTAAAGGTGCGTACCTGCGCTCGGGCTGGGAGCATGTGCGAAGTTTGCATTCCTAGCTTGCAGGAAAGGTCGGAGCTGCATATAAAAGAGGCTACCCGGATAACAGGTAGCCTCTATTTGTTACGTACGAAATTATTTATGCTTCAAATTCCGGTTTCGCGGGATTATCAGAAGTTCGCCTTGCCGGTATCCCACCACAAGCGGGTCGCGATATCGTCTTTTGCGCCGGTGCCCATTTTGGAAACTGCATCCGCAACGGCAGCCGTGTTGCCGTTTCTTTCCGCGTTTACAAATGGCATTCTTTTGATCCATTCGGTTGCCGGAATTACTCCCCAGTCGTTGTTACTATCGTTTTTGGCCACATGTGGGATTTTAGGATAGCCTGTACGTCTGAAATCCACCCACGCTTCCTGCGTATTGGTGAAGGTGTTGAGGTATTTCTGAGTGATGATTTTTTCCAGCTTCAACTCATTGGAATCTGCATTGTTCCAGGCCACGGTGATGGTGGAAGCGGCAGTAAAGTTGTTGCGGGCGTCGATCGGATCCACATAATTGATCGGCTTGCTGGTTGCATCAGCCAGATAAGCGTCTACACCCGCTGCGCCCCAATCAGCAAATGACAACTTGATACCTTCCTCGTAATTGGTTTTAGCATCGCCAGCGCCTTTCCAGCCTCTTAATGCGGCCTCGGCTTTCAGGAATGCCACTTCGGCAGCGGTGAAGTTTCTTCTGAACTGAACGGTCTGGAAGTCTTCCGCCACTTTCGAGAAAGGAACGTGGTCAGCTTTAGCCTTAATGTATGCACCATTACGAACGCCTTTGTAAGGGACAGTAGGGTGATCTGCATACAAGGCGGCGTTAGTCATCGGAGCAAAATACTTCGAAATCCGGCCGTCTTTCAAACCTACCAGAAACGACTCCATGACAGCGCCCATGCGGGTGTCATCCCACTCATAGCAGATTTGGGCTACTGGTATTTTGTTGCCATTCAGCGAGTTGATAAAGTTGTCTGAATTGGCTGTGATCAAGCCAGCAGGATCGGCCAAGGCTTTTTCACCCTCGGTTTTTGCCATGGCAGGATCCACTTTTGAAATACGCATAGCCAATCTCAGCCGCAAAGAGTTAACCAGCTTTTGCCACCGTGGAATGCTTCCGCCGTATTGAGAAGGATCGAATTTTTTAAATCCGGTGTATTCTTTGTTAGCGCCGAGGTCAGTCTGAATTGAGTCCAGTTGCTTGAAGAAAAGCGGATAAAGATCTGACTCTTTGTCATATGCAATCGAATTGGCACTAGTTCCGTATTGAGAATAAATAACCGGCCCGTGTACGCCTGTCAACTTAGAAACGGCGTAAATGCGGATCAGCTTGGCCCAGGTCGCGAACAGCGGCAGGTTATTGTCTGCGGCAAGCTTGATTACCTGTTTGGCGGGGGACATAACGCTGCCATATACGCGATCCCAGTAAGTATTCCAACGAATGTAATAGGTCGTGTTATTTACGTTACCCACAAAGTCCGTGGGTGTTCCCATGTAACCCATCCAGTTGTCGGAACAAAGGTCCTCTTCGATCTGGTGACCATTGAGGTTAAAAATCATATTGGAAAAAGGTGACCCTACCAGGTTGAAATCCTGCTTAAGAAGATCATCCGAAATTTGATATGGATTCTGGTTTGTCTCCACGAAATTGTCCGTACAAGCCGCGAATGCAATCAGGGATACCAGTGCTATAACTAATTTTTTCATGTCAATAACTTTAGAGTTTTTAGAAAGAAAACTTCAGGTTCAAACCATAGGACCTGGTAGATGGCAAACCAAACACGTCCGTCGATTGCAGATCATTGTTGGTAGTCATAGCCTGCTCAGGATCGAAAGGTGCTTTTTTGTAGAAGAAGAACAAGTTTCTGCCTACAAACGAAATAGAAGCATCTTTGAACACGGTACCTTTACTTTTGAAGTTATAACCCAGCACAAGCTGTCCTAATCGGATGTTAGTTCTGGAATACACGTATGGCTCCATGATCTTGTTCCGGTCACCAATGGCCGAATAATAAGTATAAGGAGCGATAGAAGTAATCGCTGCTCCCTCAGGTGTAACAGCATTGATCGGTACCGAACCTGCATCTCTTGCCTCCGCTGATCTTTCGCTTACGCCGTAGGAATCCAGGAAAGCCTCTGTTTTGGAGAATGCAACACCGCCGAATTTACCGTTAACGAGCACATTCGCGAAAAAATTACGGTAGTTGAAGTTGTTAGTCCATCCCAAAAGAAGTTTAGGGTTTACATTACCAACCTTTTCTTGCTTGGCTGCTTTGGTAGGGACACCGTTTTTATCCAGGATAATCTGACCGGCGTCGTTGCGCGCGAAATGATAAATGTAAACGTCATTGAAAGAACCGCCCGCCTTGATAATCGAAGCAAAACCCTCGTTGTCGCCACCTACCTGATAGTTAGGATTGGAAGCGATCAACTCAACAATTTTGTTTTTGTTCTGTGAGGCATTGACTGTCGTGTTCCAGCTGAAGCGGTCCGTGCGGAAAGGCTCCGCATTCAAGGTCAGCTCAAATCCATTGTTTTCGATCCTTCCTGCATTGACATAATAGGTGGTATACCCCGAGCCCGAAGGTGCTGCCAATGAAAGAAACTGGTTGGTACTTACGCCGTTGTAATAAGTAAAGTCAAGACCCAGTTTGTTGTGGAAGAATTTGGTTTCAATACCATACTCGTTAGCTACGATTTTTTCCGGTTTCAAGTTGGTAAAGGGTACCTGTGTAGGTCTGTTGATACCACCAATGCCGCTCGGTCCGCCTGCCCCTCCAATGGTACTCAAAGGAAGTACTCTGTTATAAGGTACTTCGTTGGCAGTTTGCGAGAATGATGCCCGAACTTTCAGCAAGGAAATGGCCTGAGGCAAATCAAGCATCTGGCTGATCACAGCCGATCCTCCGATAGATGGGTAGAAGTAGGATTGGTTACCAGTAAGCGCCAGGGTAGAAGCCCAGTCGTTACGTCCCGCCAGATCCAGGAAGAGGAACTCCTTGAACCCTATTGACAAGTTAGCGAATGCCCCCTGCTTGATGGTGTTGCTATATCCCGGATGGTTGTTGAAAACCACGTTGTAAGGCATGTTCGAGAACGTGAATACGTTTGGATACTGCAACGATACTGTTCCGTTGTTGACGGTCATACCATCATAGTACTTGTTTTTCTGGTAGCTGAGACCAGCCAATGCATTCACACTAAAATCGCCCAGGCTCTTATTATAGGTAAGGATACCGTCCGAATAGATGGACTGATCGGCATACCTCGCATAGTTCCATGTACCGTTGGGGCTCACACTTACGGAGTTACCACCCGCTGCGTAGCGCTTATCATCCAGCACGTTGTTATAGTCAATGTTTGCTCTTACCTCGAATCGAAGGTTTTCAACGATGTCGTAGGATGCTTTCACATTCGCGATGATCCTTTTGTATGATTGCAATTTCGGATCCTTGTTAAGTTCCCAGTAAGGGTTGTTTTGCTTCTCTTCGGTGGAGTACCAGTTCATCTTGTCCATGTTCCGCTCCTTGTTGAATACCGCGTAATTGTCTTTATAGCTCTGGAAATCGCGGTCTCTTGCAAACAGGTACAAGCCGGTTAGCGGGTTGTTGTAGTAACCTGCACCCGGACGGTTTTTGGAAACTTCAGAAGATAGGATCACACCCGAGCTGATCGTAATCTTGTCTTTCAGCATTTTGGTGCTCTGTCTGAACGAGAAGTTGTTTTTCCGATAGGTATTAGTAGGCATGATACCATTGGAAGAAACGTTTGCGTACGAGAAATAGACATTTGTCTTCGCATTCCCGCCAGTGATGGCCACCGAGTTGGTGAAGGTAGTACCGGTCCGAAAGAAGTCATTGATATAATCCTTCTGGTAGTTGTCAGATTTCACCTCCGTTGTTCCAATGGGGGTCCAGCTGTAATCCCCGCCCACAGTTCCATAACGGTACTGGAACTTGGGAAGACCTGAAACCTTTTCCAAAACCGCGCTGGAATTGAAGTCTACCGAAAGTTTCCCTTCCTTCCCTTTTTTAGTAGTGATCAGAATCACCCCGTTGGCGCCCTGGCTACCATAAAGGATAGACGCATTCGCGCCCCTCAATATGCTGATGCTCTCGATGTCGGCAGGGTTAATGGACGAAAGACCATCACCACCATCCGTGCCGCCATAAGAACCTGGCTGGCCGCCTTTGTTGTTGACCATCGGAATACCGTCGATCACATAAAGGGCCTCGCTGGATCCTTGCAGCGACTTATTTCCACGAAGAACTGCTCTGGTAGAACCACCCGCGCCCGAGCTGCTTACTTTAATGTCGATACCCGCGGCTTTACCGTTAAGGGCGTCCACAAAGTTGGTATTGGCGGCTGCTCTCAATTCTTGCCCGCCGATTTGCTGTGTTGCATAGGTCAGTGCTTTCTTGTCGCGCTGAACACCCAATGCCGTTACAACCACTTCGTCAAGCGTGGCGGCGGATGTTTCCAGGACTACGTCCAACACGCTTTGCGACCCAACGACCACCTCCTTGCGGGTGAAGCCGATGGAGGAGAATATCAATACTGTCTGATCATTTGGGACTTCAATGGAGAATTTACCTTCGGCATCCGTGATGGTACCAACTTCGCTGCCTTTGATCACTACCGTGGTACCCGGTACGGCTTCACCTTTGCCGTCGGTTACTTTACCAGTAACGCCTCTTACAGCGGCTATCGACGCGATTCTGTGGTTGGAAATGCCTCCGGGCGTCATCGGAACGGCAAAGGACGTGCCTACGGAAGCCGTAAGCGCGGCAATCTGGTAAAAAGAAAGTTTCATCCAC
>DATMSL010000564.1:0-5816 GCA_035565435.1 Dyadobacter sp.
GAATGCTTCTTTAGATATCCTACCGCTTAGCAGTTGGATCAATACCGAAGGAAAGCCTTTGGTAATCGCCGGGCCTTGCAGCGCAGAGACCGAGGAACAAATGTTAGAAACCGCAACCCAGATCAAAGAGGAAGGATTTGCGCACGTGATTCGTGCAGGGGTGTGGAAACCGAGAACTCGTCCAGGCAGCTTTGAAGGCATGGGAGAGGCAGCTTTGCCATGGTTGCAAGCGGTGAAACAGCAAACAGGCCTGCCTGTGGCTGTGGAAGTGGCTACGCCTCAGCATATCGAACTGGCATTGAAATACGGCGTTGATATCCTTTGGGTTGGTGCACGTACTACCGTGAACCCGTTCAACGTACAGGAACTTGCTGATGCCCTGAAAGGAATTGATGTACCTGTATTGGTTAAAAACCCTGTAAACCCCGACCTGCAACTGTGGGTAGGAGCCCTGGAACGTCTGAACCAGGCTGGCGTGAAAAAACTCGGTGCGATTCACCGCGGTTTTTCGAACGCGCAGGAGCACAAATACCGCAACTCCCCCATGTGGAATATCGCGATCGAACTGAAAACGATTTTCCCTCAGCTGCCGGTAATCGGTGACCCTAGCCACATGGCTGGAAAGCGTGCTTACCTGTACGAAATCGCTCAGCGTGCGCTTGATTTGCACTACGACGGTCTGATCATCGAATCGCACCGCGATCCGGACAAAGCATGGTCTGACGCTGCACAACAGCTCACTCCTGCTGCATTGGGACAAATGCTGCACGACCTGCACGTTCGTAAAGAATCTTACGGCAGCGACTACGCGTCACAACTGGAAATTATCCGTGGCAAAATCGATAACCTCGACCGCGAATTGCTCGAAACGCTGGCAAACCGCATGGCCCTGGTTGAGAAACTGGCCGAATACAAGCGCGATAACAACGTAGCTGCATACCAGGTGGATCGTTTCCGTGAAGTACTCGAAACCCGTGCTGGTTGGGGCCGCAGCCTGAATCTGTATCCAAATCTGGTGGACGAATTGTTCAAACTCGTTCACATGGAGTCGATCCGCAAGCAAACCGAGGTGATGAACCAGGTGAATGCCTAAGATCAGGATTGATCATAAATGCGAAAGCCGCTCAGCAATGGGCGGCTTTCATATTTTAAGGTTGGTGTGTTTTTAAATACCCTTTTCTTTCAAAACCCGGCTGATCTCTCTTGCCCAGATCTTGTAAGCTTTGGTATTCAAATGCGTTTTGTCGACGGCATATTCAGCCCGCAGGCCAGTGGAGTCGGAAATGTATTGGTTCAGGTCGATGTAAGTGATGTTCTTTTGAGTGCAATAAGAGACGAGGAAGCGGTTTAACGCGTCGACCTCCTTTTTGCTGTAAGGATCATTCTGCTCAAAGACCGTCAGCGTCACCACCGGCGTGATGTTGTTCCCCATCAGTATTTCAAGCATTGTTTTATAATGGGCCTGAATTTGATTTTGTGCCACCCCGAGCGTAATATCGTTGATACCGCCTTTGATGAAACAGATTTTGGGGTGCAGGTCGACTACATACGAATCCATTTGTTTCAGGAAATGATAGGTAGCCTGCCCGGGTAATCCATTATTCATGACGTCGGTCCTGCCTAACAGCTCCACCCATTTGCCCTGGGCGGTAATGGAATTTCCGTACATGATGATCGTCGGGTTACCTTTCATTCGCACGAAACGCTGCGCAATCTTATCGCGATAAATAAAGCCAAATATCAGAAAGGTTGCGATCAGGACCGCATTCAACGTAAGCGACAGGACCAGCAACCTTTGTCTTTTCATCGGGAAAATAGTTCATGCGCCTTTTCACCCAGATTGAAACATCTGCGGCAGCGGGCTTCGTACAAATCCGTTTCGCCCAGCAGCACCCGTTCGTCGGAGGGCGACAGGCGGTAAGAGTGCGAAGCTACTTCCCCACAAACCATGCAAACTGCGTGAACTTTGGTGACATATTCCGCAATAGCCATCAGCTGCGGCATGCAGCCAAAGGGTTTGCCCTTATAATCCATATCCAGCCCAGCGACGATCACACGCTTGCCGTTATTAGCTAGTTGGTCGCATACGTCCACAATGGCTTCGTCGAAAAACTGAGCCTCGTCGATACCTACTACCTCGCAATTTTGGGCCAGGTCTGATATTTGCTGCGCCGATTGTACGGGTATCGAAGGGATCGAATTGTCATTATGGGAAACAATGTTCTCCTCGTGGTATCGTTTATCAAGCGCAGGTTTGAAAATCTGAATCTTTTGCCGGGCAATTTTGGCGCGGTTGAGCAGGCGGATGAGCTCTTCGGTTTTACCGGAAAACATGGATCCGCAAATCACTTCGATCCAGCCGGTACGGGGATTTTGAAATTCTCTTCTGTGAGATGGTTCTACAAACATACTTTGGTGCCGAACCGACCCATTGAAAGGTCGATTTTTATTTTATATTTACAAATCAAACATATTTTTCCCAACACTACGTTACCAAAATTGCTTATTCGTTATGCCGGATAATCTGAATTCAATCGCACTCAACCAGTACTCCGCACGGTTCACCACAACGGTTCTGAACGAAGTGTACAGGTCGCAGGACGTCATTACCGGTGCCGGATTATTAAAACTGACACCCGTAAGACAGGTCAACCTGGGTATCCTCAACCGCCTGTTCGAAGAATGGAAAAACAACGCCGAAGCCTTCCGCAGCCCTTATTTTGATTTTTCCAATGAAGAAGTAAAAAGTGCCCTGGAAGAATTCATGAATACGGCTTCGCAGCACATCGCCGTGAAACGCGCCGATCTCGAACCGCTATTGTCCGATTCGGTCAAAGAATCGCTGAAACTCCTCCTGACACCCGCCAATTACTTTGAAGACAAGATCAGGGCCGTTCCCGACGTAGAATTTACCCACGCGAAGGCCGAACAGCTTGTAAAATATACGCACATCCATCGCGGCATCGCCGAAGCATTGCTCGGCCGCCTTACCGACAGCGGGTCCGATTCCGTATATCAGACGCAAGCCGTGAGCTGGTTGTACGAATTCAAGGACAATGCCGATCTGATCGACAACACCGAAGAGCATTTGATCCAGTTTGCGGAAATCTTCCCGATCAATATCGGTGAGCTCCTAATCCAGGAGGCCGGTAAACCCGCTGCTACTCCGCAAGCGCATCCGCATAAGCATGAATCGTTCTTCGATTCGGCGTTCAGCCAGTTAGAGCCCAGTACGGCACGCCCTGCGGCGCCGCGCGCGGAGCCTGCTTCTGCGGTGATCGGTGAGATCGTCGCCAAATCCAATGCAGGACCGAGCCCGGAAAGGGATTCGCTGAACAACCGTTTCAAAGTGGAGATTCCCAAGCCTTCGGAGGACAAATCGTACGGTACAGTGCCGTTAAAGGTTGAGAACATCGCAGGCAGCATTCCGCTGGGGCAACGTTTCATGTTTGTAAACCAGCTTTTCGATCGCAATAGCGAGCATTTCGACAAAGCCATTTACGAACTCGACCGCGTGAAGAGTTTCGAGGAAGCCGAAAACCTGATTTGGCACCGGTATGCATCCAAATATGCCTGGGATGTAAACGGGGAGGCAGTTACCGCGTTGCTAGCGATTGTCAAGCGTAAGTTTGCCTAATAAAGCATTTTAATATTGACGTAATGCGCCGGGAAAGCTCTTTCGGCGCATTTCTTTTATCCAACGATTTGCTGGAACATCGTTCGCGCCTTTTGCAGCTCATTCGCGTCAAGGCAAAGCAGCTCTTTTTGTTCTTTGGCGAAATCCACCAGCCGCTCGGTAGGCATATTGCCTATGAGATCGTCCTGGGCCATCGGGCAGCCGCCATAACCGAGCAGCGCACCGTCGAAACGACGGCAACCGGCGCCGTACGCAGCCTGTACTTTAATGCGCCAGTCGTCGGGCCGAGTGTGGAAATGCGCACCGAATTCCAGTTCGGGATAATAGGGGATCAGTGCCGTGAAAAGCCAGCCGATATCACTCACCTGCGCTACTCCTACGGTATCAGCCAGCGAAAAAATATTGGCTCCCAGTTTTGAGAGCTTCTCCACCCATTCCATCACAATCTCGGGCGCCCACGCGTCGCCATAAGGATTCCCAAAGCCCATTGAAATGTAAATCACCAGTTCCTTTTTGTGTTTCGCGCACAAATCGGCAATGCGTTTTACCCGGTCAAACGACTCTGCAATCGTCGCCTGCGTGTTCCGCATCTGAAATGTCTCCGAAATGGAGAACGGGTAGCCCAGGTAACCAATCTGTTCGAATGCACAGGCATCGGCCGCGCCGCGTTCGTTGGCGACGATGGCCAGCAGACTGGTATTACTGCCCGAAAGATCGAGCCGTTCGGCAATCCAGGCTGTGTCCTGCATTTGCGGAATCGCCTTGGACGATACAAAGCTGCCGAAATCGATGGTATCAAAACCGACGCGGATGAGCTGGTTCAGATAGTCCAGCTTGATCTCCGAGGGGATGAAGGGGTGAAAGCCTTGCCAGGCATCGCGGGGGCATTCGATGAACTTCATTTTTCAATGATTAATGATTGAATGACTGAATGACCGAATATAGTAATGTGACCGGGGCGGAACTAAAAAACAAAGACTGCAATCAGGTAGTTCTTGGAAGCTACATGATTGCAGTCAGTTTTTGCAAAATGGCGCGAAGCTCTGCTTCGTGCCTACTATTCGCAGGCCTCCGGCCGGGCGATACCGCGAGGTCGATTTTGCCGTTCAGACCGGTCAGAGGCCTGCGAATGGCGTGCACGAAGCAGGAGCTTCGCGCCTTCGCTATTTCAAAATCGGAGCGAGGTCGGCCTCGTTTTCGCCGAGCCATGCTGTGATTTCTTCGACGATCTGGCGGATCCCGATTTTCGGCTCCCAGCCTGTCAATGCAGTGACTTTCGTATTATCAGTCACGTAAAGGCGAATATCCGCAGTCCGGTTCTCAGGAACGACTTTGATCGGGATCGTTTTGCCGGTCACTTCCTGGCAGATTTTGGTCAATTCCTGTAATGAAGCACTGCTTTGCAAGCCGCCACCGGCGTTCAGGATTTCGCCATTTACCTTATCGAGGTTGTGTAGCTGCCAGTCGATCAGGTTGTAAAGATCAGCCACGTGCAGCATATCGCGGATTTGTTTGCCGGTACCGCCGTAACCGAAGTAACCGAGCTGCTGTTCGAAATAATGCTTCGCGATCCAGAGTACCATCACGCCCTGGTCTACCTTGCCCATTTGCCACGGACCGGTGATCACGCCGCAACGGTTGATCACCGTTTTCAGATTATAAAATTCATTGTATTCCTGAATGATCAGCTCGGAAGCCAGCTTAGTCGTACCATATAGTGAGCGTGCACCATTCAGCGGGAAATCTTCACCGATACCTTTGGAAGAAACGCCCGGGACAGGCTGCTCGTCCGACAATGCGAAACGAGTTTCCTCTTCGATGAAATTCAATGTCTCGATCGTCTTGATCGGATACACGCGACTAGTGGAGAGGAAAATGAACCCGGCTTTGTGTTTCAATGCATAGTTGAGGCAGTTGACCGTGCCCACCAGGTTGGTATTGATAAGGTAATCGGGCGTACCGTCCAGTCCGGCCAGTACCGACGGTTCGGCGGATGCTTCGATCACGGTATCGACCGCCGGAATGGCGTCGAAATCTTCTTTGTTGCGAATGTCGCCGTGAACGAATTCCACGCCTGCCTTTTTGAGACGGGGTATATTCAGTTCGGAACCTCTTCTTTTGAGATTGTCCAGCGCGTAAACCTGGTAATCAGGATAATTTGTTTTCAAGGCTATGGCCA
>DATMSL010000565.1:0-5287 GCA_035565435.1 Dyadobacter sp.
GTAAACAAATAGTGAGTGTTGGCGTACACACAATCAGGATGGTCTGATTATCAGTATTTTGAATGCATTTTTGAAAAAATATGACAAAATAATGTCGGGGTCGAAAAGATTCTATCCCGTCGTGAAATATTGACATCGCCCAAAGCGAACTAAACCCAGTACTAACCAACATAACCAGCTCAATGAAAAGAGGATCTTCTCAGTCCCTTTTTTGCGTAGCGTCGTGCCTGCTCCTGATGCTGCGGCCCGTCACTGCGTTCCCCGAGTCCCTGGCCAGGCCCGTTGTTCAATCCGGCCGGCATAGTGTGGACAAGACAATCACAGGTCAGGTACTTGCCAAAGATGACAACTCTCCAATCCCCGGTGTGACGGTCGTTGTGAAAGGCACTACCAACGGTACCACCACAGATGCGGAAGGAAAATTCCAGATCCAGATCAAATCCGAAAGCGACGTGCTGGTCTTTTCATCGGTAGGCTTCGTTACCCAGGAAAAGCAGGTCGGCAATGCAAGTATCGTCGACATCGTGCTCGGCTCCGACCAGAAGACGCTCGACGAAGTAGTGGTGGTCGGTTACGGAACCGCCAAAAAACGTGACCTTACCGGTGCCGTATCACAGGTGAATGCGACGAAGCTTGAAAATGAAAACCCCCAGTCGGTACAGGATGTACTTCGCGGAAACATCCCGGGTATGAATGTGGGCTTCTCCGCGTCAGCGAAAGGAGGCGGTAATGTGGCCGTACGCGGAACCAACTCCCTCGGCGCAGGCAGCAGTCCGCTGGTTGTGCTCGACGGGGCGATCTACTATGGTGGGCTCGAAGATATTAACCCGAACGATATCGAGACGATCGACGTCCTCAAAGATGCGAGCTCCGCGGCGGTTTTCGGCGCGAAAGCAGCCAGTGGGGTCATCCTTGTGACGACCAAAAAGGGGAAGGAAGGAAAGACGATCATCAATATAAACAGCAACATCGGTTTCGCGGAAGTGGCTAAAAACCAGTCGGTACTGAGCCCCGATGGATTTATTTCGTGGCGGCAGGAGGTAATGCGGAACATCAATGCCACGGCCGATCCCGTGAGTTTCACAAACCCGAACAATCTGCCGGCAGGTGTGACCCTCGAACAATGGCTCGGCAAAGACAAAGGTGACCCGACGACCGTTTGGTTGCAGCGATTGAATATGCAGCCAGCCGAAATTCAAAATTACAAGGACGGAAGGAGCGTGGACTGGTACTCTAAAATTTTTCAGAAGGGTTTCCGTCAGGACCACACGTTGAGCCTTTCAGGTAGAAACGATAAGGTATCCTACTACATGTCATTGGGCTACCTGAATAACCAGGGGATCGTTGTGGGTGACGCGTACAGCACCGTACGTGCCCGCGTGAACCTCGAAGGGAAGGTGAATAAATTTCTGACGGTAGGGCTTAATACCCAATTCGCCGACCGCGACGAAAGCCAGGTGCCGGTGAACATCGACCTCGCGCCGAACCTGTCGCCGTGGGGATCGGAGTTTAACCCGGACGGAACATATAAGTGGCGCCCCAACGACGAGGCCAGCGGCGGTAACCACCCGTACTACGCGCGCAGCTTCACCGACCGCGACAAGGGATCGATCACGCTCAACAATGTGATTTTCGCGAAAGTGGCTCTGCCGTTCGGCATTAGTTACCAGGCCAATTTCACACCGCGCTATGAAGTGTACCACCGCTACAATGCAGAGTCGTCCAAAAGCATGGACTGGGCAGCCGAAGGCGGTAGGGCATCGCGTATGGATTCACGGTTTTTCAGCTGGCAGATCGATAATATCCTGAAATGGAACAAGACTTTTGCTGAAAAACACAGCTTTGATGTGACGTTGCTCGCCAACAAGGAAAGATACCGCTCATGGAGCGACAGCGCTTCGAATAAAGGGTTTGCGCCGAACGACTTTCTGGGTTACCACAACATCAGCGCAGGTAACGCGCCGGTAATGTGGAGCGATGACCAGACCAGCACCGCCGACGCATTGATGGCGCGTTTGTACTATACTTTCAAGGACCGCTACATGGTGACGTTGTCGACGCGCCGCGATGGGTATTCGGCGTTCGGGCAGAAAAACCCGCGCGCAACGTTTGCTTCTGCTGCATTAGGCTGGGTATTTACCGACGAACCTTTCATTAAAATCAACTGGCTGAACTACGGTAAGCTGCGCGTGTCGTACGGTAGCAATGGAAACCGGGATATCGGGCGCTACGATGCATTGGCCAACCTTGCCACCGGCAAGTACCTGCACGTGAACTCTGGCGGTACCGTATATCAGGTGAGCCAGCTGTATGTAGATCGTATGCAAAACCCGAACCTCAAATGGGAGCGGACCAACTCACTTAACCTGGGTATCGACTTCGGGTTTTTCAATAACAAGATCGACGGTAGCCTGGAATTGTATAAGTCGTCCACACGCGACCTGCTCGTGAAACGTGCATTGCCCAACGTACTGGGCTTCGACTTCGTCCTCGACAACCTCGGCCAGATCGACAACAAAGGTCTCGAGCTGAGCCTGAATTCGAACAACATGAAGCGCGACAACTTCTCGTGGCGATCTACTTTGAACGTGCAGATGAACCGTAACAAGATTGTACACCTCTATGGCAACAAATCGGCGATCAGGGATGCTGCGGGCAATGTGATCGGTGAGCGCGAGTCGGATGATATTACCAACAAATGGTTTATCGGGCATGCGATCGACGAAATCTGGAACTACAAAGTGATCGGCGTATGGCAGGAGGAAGAAGCGGAGGAAGCCAAAAGGTACGGTGTGAAGCCGGGCGACCACAAGATCCTCGACGTGAACAACGACGGCAAGTTTACCAACGATGACAAGGTATTCCAGGGCTACCAGAGCCCTCGCGCACGGTTCACGCTGCGCAACGAATTCAACCTGTTCAAGAACTTCGACGTGTCGTTCATGGTGTATTCTTATGTCGGGCAGAAAGGGGAATTCAACCAGATGAAGAACCGCCCGGGCTTTCCGGATCGCAGCAGTTCGTATGTGTTCCCCTACTGGACTGCCGAAAACCGCAACAATGAGTGGGCTAGACTTTATTCGAGCGAAGGTTCAGCCACGGGGTACAGCGTTTACCAAAGCAAATCTTTCGTCCGTTTCGAAAGCTTTGCGGTGGCCTACACCATTCCGAAAAACCTGGTGCAGCGCATTTCGGTTCAAAACCTGCGCCTCTATGCCAACGTGAGAAATATCGGGTTTATATCCAGCTGGAAATTCTGGGATCCTGAAAACGGTACCAACGGTGCGACGAATCAGAACCTGACCTATTCCGTTCCGAGCCCGCGCATTTTTACGATGGGCGTGGATATCACCCTTTAATTAGCCATTATTCCAATTGACTTAAAATGAATACTATATATCACAAATCAAGAAGAATTCTGACCGTTTCCTGCGTGCTCATGGGATTGACGGTCGTGAGCTGCAAGGATGGCTGGCTGGCGCCGGAACCATTGTCGTTCTATAACCCTGACGAAACGTTCAACGACGTCGGCGGTTTGCGTTCAGCGATTGTCGCCTGCGAAAGGAATATGCGTCTGGAATGGTACGGCGACGCGCCTCCGATGGTTACGGAATCGATCTTCTCGGATATTGCCGTGGAAGGTACCACCGACAAGTCGGGGCCGGCGCAGAACCTGAACCTCCTGATTACGCCCGATGCCCAGCTTAACAGTGGTGATTACAACAAAATTGGGTGGTACTGGAGTGAAGGTTTCAAAGGGGTGAAATATGCAAATGTGGTGATTTCAAGGATCAACCAGCCTACCAATTATAAAGACGATGCCGAGAAGAACGCATTGCTTGGAGCCGCTTACTTCCACCGTGCGGCGCGGTACTACCGGCTTACGCAGCAATTCGGGGATGTTCCGCTGATCCTGGACGAAATCGTTGGTCCGAAACTGGATTTTCAATCGACCAAGCGTGAGGTAATCCTGAAAAAAATGAAGGAAGACCTCGAATTTGCGGAACAGTGGGTGCCTGTCGTTACGGACAAGGGAACGGTTAATAAAGGTTCGGTGAGCCATTTGCTGACCAAAGTGAACCTCGCGCTCGGTTTGTTCGACGACGCCATCAAATCGGCCAGCAATGTGATCGACGGCGGAACACATAAGCTCATGACGTCCCGTTTCGGCGTCGATGTCAACAATCCTGATCGCAATGTGATCTGGGACCTGCACCGCCCCGCCAACAAGTCGATCGGTGCCAACACGGAAGGCCTGATGATGGTGATCGACCGCGTGAGCATCGACGGGAACATCGATGGGGGTATTCAGCTGATGCGTAACACGGTTCCGTTCTGGCATAACAACATCACTACCCCGGCCGGAAACCGCGGAACCAGCGATGTGGCGAAAATCGAGATCGATCAGGTGACTACCCTTGGCCGAGGCATCGGTCGTGTGCGCCCGACCTATTACTCCCAGGAAGGAGTTTGGGATGATAAAAAAGACCTTCGCCATGCTCCCGGCAATTGGACCCGCATGGAGGACATTCTTTACAATAACCCGGGATTACTCGATCCCAAAGTTAAAGACCCTTACTATGGCAAGCACCTGCAATTCAGGAATGATGCCGGCGCTATTTTAACGATCGACACCATCCGTTGCTGGTTCGACTGGCCGAATTACAAACTGTACATCGAAGACCCGTTGAAAGTGCAGCCAAACGGTGGTAACACCGACTGGTACGTATTCCGTTTGGCGGAAACTTACCTGCTCCGCGCAGAGGCCTACGCGTGGAAAGGCGATATGGTGAATGCTGCGAAGGATATCAATGCTGTGCGCACCCGTGCCAACTGCGATCCTTACAAACCTGCCGACGTGAACATCGGTACCGTCCTCGACGAGCGTGCGCGTGAATTGTATTTCGAAGAGCCGCGCAAGACCGAGCTGACCCGCATCGCATATATCTTCGCGATGACCGGCAAGCCCGCACCGAACGGCAAGACTTATAATATGGAAAGCTTCTCGGAAAACAATTATTTCTATGACCGCATCATGGAGAAAAGCGATTTCTATAACAAAGGTGTAAAGACCCGCCACGCCGACGAATATACCATGAGCCCATACCATGTGCTCTGGCCCGTTCCGCAACCTGCGATCGACGGAAACACCCAGGGGCGGATCAATCAGAACAAAGGTTATAACGGTTTCCAGAACAACGTGCCGCCGTTGACCGAAATCCCAGCCAAAGGATTGTAAACGGTTACTGTTGAAGTTAAACAAAAAGCGCAAATCTGACCTATTGTC
>DATMSL010000566.1:0-5339 GCA_035565435.1 Dyadobacter sp.
AGGTAACCGGATGCTAAGCAAAAATCAAACGATCGTTTGATTTAATTAAACAAACGTTTGATTAGTAAAAGCAAATGTTGGATTAATACCATTAAAATTTTTTAATCCTGAAATTAAAAATACATTAATAGCTGATTATCAACAAGATAGATGCATAACAGTACTACCCACCGCACAATGCGACCGGCATTATTACACTAGAAGGTTGCGGTTTTACTTCACACGTCCGGGGTTTTCGCTCACAAATGCCCCCCAGCCGCCCTTTTTAGCTTTTCTGGAACCACCGGAAGTCACTGAAGCAGGAGAATTGGCATGGTACTGATGACAAATCGCGATGGCAATACCGTCCGTGGCATCCATAAATTCACGACTGAGCTCCATTTTCAGGATTTTTTCGAGCATATAGGCGACTTGTTCTTTCGAAGCATTACCGCTGCCCGTAACGGATTGCTTCACTTTTTTGGGAGAGTACTCAACAATGGGAATATTACGGGCCAGTGCCGCAGCCATGGCTACCCCCTGTGCGCGACCGAGTTTGAGCATAGACTGTGCATTTTTACCGTAAAAAGGGTCTTCAATAGCCATTTCATCGGGCAGGTAGTCTTCGATCAGTTGGGTCAGGCGTTCAAAGATTTTCTTCAACTTCAACTCGTGCGTACTATATTTGCTCAAATGAATCACACCATATTGAACCAGCGAAATCTGCTGTCCTTTGACCGATATCACCCCGTAACCCATCACCTGCGTGCCGGGATCGACCCCAATAATGACCTTTTCCGAAACCTCCGTTTTTAACATGGTGCAAGATAAGGAACTCTCCCCTCCAAAGCCAAAAAGCTACCAGGCAAACCTGCTCCGGGTAATCAAGCTTGTGGTGACGGCATTGGTACTGAGTTACATTTACCGCACTTTCCGAAATGAACAAAAGGGCATTGGCGATATTGGAAGCGTTTTCGGGGAGATATGGACGGTGCCAAACGCGCCGGTATTCGTACTGATGTTTTTGCTCGTGCCCGTTAACTGGGCACTGGAAAGCCTCAAATGGCAGAAACTCATCTCCCGCATCATACCGCTTTCGTTCCGCGATGCCATGCGTGGAACCCTCACAGGCCTGGCGGTGGGCGTGGCAGTGCCTGCGCAACTGGGCGATACGCTCGGGCGCGTGGCAGCGCTGAAATCCGATCGCCGGCTGGAAGCGATCGGTGCGGCCCTGGTTTCAAACGGGATCCAGTTTTACGTGTCGGTACTCGCTGGTGCCTGCGGCTGGGTTTATCTGAACAACCAGCTCGATGTCACTCAAACGGTACGATTAATCGTAAACAGCGTTTTGTTCCTGATCATCTGTCTGGGCCCGGCTTTGGTACCATTCAGAAAACAGATCGATGCGTGGGCGCCTTCGAGGAAGATTTTTGTCAAAATAAAGGCGTATTTAAATGTAATAGGCAGCTACACTCCCACCGAGCTGGCAATTGGTACCGGCTATGGTTTGCTGCGCTACCTGGTGTTCCTCACCCAGTTTGTACTCGCGTTATCGCTGTTTCATTTTGAGGTCAGTCCCGGGCAGCTGGCCGCATGTGTGACATTGATTTTTTTGGCCAAAACATTGATCCCGGCAATTAATGTGCTGGGCGACCTGGGCTTGCGTGAATTTACAGCGCTGGTGGTATTCGCGCCATTCAAACTGCCTGCCGAGCAGGTTATCGCCGCCACGTTCCTGATTTGGATATTAAACGTCCTCGGCCCGATTCTCGTAGGCATATTCCTGATTTGGAAATACAAATGGAAGAAATCCCGATGAGCATAGCATTCATTTCCTGGCCTGCCGCAGCCATCTGGATATTACTGGGCAGCTATGCGGTCTTCACGCTGGCATTAACTTTTCTGTGGTCCGGAATCCGCAGGCCCGCGGTTCCCGCCAGCATTCCCGACGACCTTTTCATCACAGTCATTATACCGGTCCGAAATGAGGCCGATAACATCCTTTTCCTGCTTGAAGACCTGGAACGGCAAACGCTGCCAGCTAATCATTTCGAGGTTTTGGTCATGGACGACAGTTCCACAGACAATACCGCCGCGATTGTCCATGCATTCGCCGAAAACTCAAAGGCGCACATAAAACTGATCCCCTTGCCCGATGTGCGCACTTCGGCACCTAAGAAACGGGCGATTGAAACAGCGGTCGGACACGCTCAGGGCAACCTGATCGTAACTACTGACGGCGATTGCCGCGCACAGCCGGGCTGGCTGCACGCGATCGCGTCGTGCTACCTGCACACGGGCGCGAAGCTGATCAGCTCGCCCGTCACTTTTACGGATGAAACCAGCTTCACCGACCATTTGCAAACCGTCGAATTCGCAAGCCTGATCGGCAGCGGTGCGGCTTCGATGTCGGCCGGCTACCCGTCGATGTGCAACGGGGCAAACCTTTCTTACGAGAAAGATACTTTCCTGGCAGTAAGCGGCTATGATGGCGTTCGGCACATTGCCTCGGGCGACGATGAGTTCCTGATGCACAAAATCGCGGCGCGGTTCCCCGGTTCGGTACATTTCCTCCGCCACCGCGATGCTATCATCCGCACCGCACCGCACCGCAACTGGGCCAGCTTTTACAGGCAACGAAAACGCTGGGCCAGCAAATGGAAGCATTATCAAAGCAAAACACCGCTGGTACTTGCCGTTTACATATTCGCTAGTAATTTTTCGATCCTGCTCGCAGGCGGGCTTGCATGCTTCGGGGGCATTTCCGCGGCTGCTTTTGGAGGAATGCTGGCGTTGAAATGCATTCCCGAATGGTTTTTCCTGAGCTCCGTACTCAGTTTTCTGCAAAAAAGAAGGTCGCTTACATTCATCCCGGTAACCCAGCTCTTCTATCCCCTATACGTTTGCTTTTTCGGGTTGGCAGCTCAGAAAGGCCAGTATGAGTGGAAAGGAAGGAAACTTTCGTAAATCAGACAGGCGCCGGCCGGCCAGGCATATAAAAAAGCTGCCAGCAAAATGCCGGCAGCTTTAAGTTTCACATAACGCTATATAAGATCAATTCATTCTACTTTTTGAGCACTTGGGAAGAATACCTCCCTTCTGCATTTACCACATTCACAATGTACATCCCTCGCGCAAAAGCCTGAACATTAACTTTGATTTCTGTTTGACCGGTCACCGGCATTGCCTGGTAAACCTGTTTTCCTCCTAGTGTGTAGATTTCGATTTTTTTCACCGGTGAGAAACTTCTGACATTCATTTCGTCCTGGGTAGGGTTCGGGAAGAAATCCACTGCCAACCGGGCGTCGCAGGTTCCGGCTTGTACGTTACGAACTGCGCTGTATTCGAATGTCCCGTCGTTATCTACCTGCTTCAGACGATAATAGTAGCTCTTTACAGGTACAGACTCTGATGAAAATGGTGTGTCGTTGAAACTATATGTGGCTTTGGTGGCGTCGTAACCGATCCTGGCAACAGCACTGTAAGTCTTTGCATCTGACGAGCGTTCGACTTCAAAATGGGAGAAATTTTTGGCTTCGGTTACCTTCCATTTCAGTTCCACACTGCAATTTACATTTTGTCCGGTAAAATATGCTAATGTTACCGGTAAAGCTGTTGAAGGCGGCGGTGAAGTGTAACATGCTGTGGTCGACATCGGGAAGGCAATGTTGATCACAGTCGATGGATCGACGGTCACACGGATGCTGGCTCCATCCGCACGTAGCGAGCCGTAGCGGTCTTCCGGCGCCTCCACCCATTTGCTGTTTTCCTGCTTGTATCCGGGCCACGCAATACCATTTCCGTTGATATCCACCGCAGCCCCAGGGAACAGAAGGCTACCCGTCAGCGGCAAATCACTATCTTCCTGAATCACTTTTCCATCAGAATTGATCCACTCAATTTTCGCTGTCTTGCCGGTAGCGTCGTAATTCGGTGTTACGTTATAATCCAGCCAGGGAGCATTTTTCATACATTTTGAAGACGCCGTCGCAGCGATTTCCTTTTCAACCGGCTCGGGGATCGACGGGAGGAATGGCCAGAAATGCACCTCGTCGCTCTTGTGTACGAAACTTTTGGCGATGATCTGCCCGTTGATATTTCCGTTGTTCTCTTTCACCAGATCGGCTTGCGGGGCGAAAATCGTACCGCTGATCTGTGCATTTCCTCCTAACGTAATGCCTTTGGTTGCATCGGGGAAGTTATAGATAACATAGCCGCCTTGCGAATCGGACAAGCCGCCGAAGCCCGGGAAATTAATCTTGTTGCTGCCCATCACTCCACAGAAAGTGGGAAAATCAACGATGTTGATGATGAGACCAAAATTGTTGCCGGAAGCGGTTTGTCCCAATTGCGGCCCCTGGGGGATACCTTCGATATTGGCGTTTCCGATCTTGTTCCAAACGGCCGCTGATACGGTCAGAACATTGATTTTGTTAGGGTCAACGATAATTTTCGGGTTATTGCCGATCACACTCGGATCGAGGTACGGGCCTATCGGGGCAGAGGCCATAATGTTGCCGTTCTGATCGCGGATAGGCAGGTTGTCCGCCATGTCTCTCAGTTGGTTCGACCGTTTAATAAATGTGATGAACGCGCCATCGATATCGATCTGATTTGCACCTGTTCCAAAGACATTTTCGCAAACCGGGTTCACCGATTCGCTTACGCTTGGTGACCAGGTATTGGCGTTCGCATTGATCGTGATGTTCGGCGTATCCCAGTATTGTTTGTTGTTTTCGGTAATGCGGATCGTCGACGCTGCATCGTTGTTATCCTTGTACCAAACTTTGAGGCTGGCACCCGAACCGTCCGAAGGATTACAATTGCCAATTTTGACATAGTTATCGCCGTTCACTGTCAGGCTGCCGCTATTGAGTTTCACTGCCCCGCGTACCGCCAGGCCGATCGATGCATTATTAACAAAAAGTACTCCGTGCTGCTTGTTGAAACTGATCTGATATTGATTGGTAGTCACATTTCCACCGACCGCAATTGGGCCTTCGGTTTCATTGGATTGCAATGTGGCATCACCTTTGACAAATATATTGAACCGCTGAGCCGCTGAAGTAGGGCTCTGAGCGAATACCTGAGTTGCATTTAACGAGAGGAGTGCTAATAGACTTATGAGGAAAGATTTGACGAACATATTGTTGAGTTTTATTTTCTTGCTCAACGAAATTAGACCACCCGCTTCGATCCATTATTCTTTTTGTGACCACTCCGGGACACTTTGGGGTGACATCTATGTTTTAGGGGGTAACAACTTCTCTAAAAATTGCACTAATCAAATATAATACACATCTTACAACAAAGTAATATTATTAATATGCAGATGTTTTTAATCGCTGAACCATCGTACT
>DATMSL010000567.1:0-4361 GCA_035565435.1 Dyadobacter sp.
GCTCATCATTTCCAGCAACAGTCTGCAAAGCCGCTTTTGGCTTTCCGAGGCCGTACTCACCGAATCACGCCAGAATCTATCACGCCAGATGACGCATTATCTGAGAATGAAAGCACATTTGTTTCGGCCATATACTACGAAGAAGGGCTTGGAGGACATTGAGCGGTTTATTGGCGAGCTGATCAATAACTAAAAGGCCCGTCGCGATAACCATCGCAACGGGCCCAATTATCAGAAGGCATTTCCTTCCTCCATCCTCCCTTCCTTCTTAAAAATTATTTATTCCGCTCTTCAATCCATTTCCGCGCGTTCACGAACGCTTCCATCCACGGCGAGACCTCGTCCTTGCGCCCTTCCGGATAATGCGCCCAGTGCCACTGAAACAGCGAGCGCTCGATATGCGGCATGGTTACCAAATGGCGACCGGTATTGTCGCACAATATGGCTGTATTGTAATCCGAGCCATTCGGGTTGGCAGGATATGTCTCGTATCCATATTTAGAAACGATATTATACTCACTCTCAGCCAATGGCAATTGGAAGCGGCCTTCCCCATGCGATACCCATACCCCCAGTGTGCTGCCCGCGAGCGACGAAAGCATTACCGAGTTATTAGGCTGAACGGTCATCGAAGTAAAAATGCTTTCGTGCTTATGACTCGCGTTGTGCAGCATTTTCGGCTTCTCTTCGTGATCCGGATTGATCAGGCCAAGCTCAACAAAGAGTTGGCAACCGTTACAGATGCCGACCGAGAGTGTGTCCTCCCGTTTGAAGAAGTTTTCAAGAGCGATTTTGGCTTTCTCATTGTACAGGAATGCTCCTGCCCAACCTTTTGCCGATCCAAGAACATCGGAGTTCGAAAAACCACCCACCGCACCGATAAACTGGATGTCTTCCAAAGTCTCACGGCCGGAAATAAGGTCGGTCATATGAACATCTTTCACGTCGAAACCTGCCAGGTACATGGCATTGGCAAGCTCACGCTCGGAGTTGCTGCCCTTTTCGCGCAGCACTGCGGCCTTTGGACGTGGTTTCGAGTCGTCGATTACGGGCTTTTTGCCGTCGAACTGCGCCGGGAATTTGTAGCGCAGCACGTGGTGCTTATAGTTATCGAAACGCTCTTTCGCCAAGCCGTTGCCGGTTTGTTTCTGATCTAACAAATAAGAAGTTTTGAACCAAACGTCGCGCAGATGGTCGATATCGAAATCCCATTTGCCTGTCGCGTCTTTCACTGTCAGTGTAGAAGCCAGGTTCACGGTTCCGATTTTGTGGAATGCGATGCCTTTTTCTGCGAGTACAGCTTCCGCCGATTCGTCAGCCTGGAATACGATACCGATATTTTCCGAGAACAGTTTCTCGATAATATCCTGATCGCCAAGCACCGACAAGTCAATGGAAGCACCCAGATCGCGGTCGGCAAAGCACATTTCGAGCAACGTGGTAATCAGACCGCCGCTGCCAATATCGTGACCAGCCTGAATTTTACCGGCTTTGATCAGCTGCTGGATTGCATTGAATGTCGCTTTGAACTGCGCTGCGTCCTGGATATCCGGTGTTTCAGAACCGATCTTGTTCAGTATCTGTGCAAGCGACGAGCCACCAAGTTTGAATTTGTCGCCTGAGAGATTGATATAGTAAATAGAACCGCCCGTTTTGCGCAGTACCGGTTCCACAACGGCTGTAATGTCGTCGCAGTGGCCACCAGCCGAAATGATCACGGTTCCCGGCGCAATGACATCGCCGTCTTTGTATTTCTGCTTCATCGACAGGGAGTCTTTTCCTGTCGGAATGTTGATACCAAGGCTGATCGCGAAGTCGGAGCAGGCCTGTACTGCTTTGTACAAACGCGCATCTTCGCCTTCGTTTTTACATGCCCACATCCAGTTGGCCGAGAGAGAAACTGTTGCCAGCCCATCTTTCAAGGGTGCCCAAACGATATTGGATAATGCTTCTGCCACCGCATTGCGGCTACCCGCTGCCGGATCGATCAATGCCGAAAGCGGCGCGTGACCGATCGAGGTTGCGATACCATCCTTGCCCTGGAAGTCGAGTGCCATTACGCCGACGTTGTTCAAAGGCAATTGCAATGGTCCGGCAGTTTGCTGCTTCGCTACGTGACCGCCTACGCAACGGTCGACCTTGTTGGTCAGCCAGTCTTTCGAGGCAACAGCTTCGAGTTGCAGCATTTGTTCCAGGTACTCGTGCAGTTTAGCGGTGTCGTATTGAACCGCTTCGTAAGTACGCTCTACGGTTTTGTCGCGCATGTAAGTTTTCGGTGAGCTACCGAACATCTCATCCATCGCCAGATCCATCGGTTTGGCACCGCTGGTGGAAGATTCGAATGTAAAACGGTGATCGCCGGTCACCTCTCCCACCGTGTACATCGGCGCGCGTTCGCGGTCGGCGATCCGTTGGAGGAAGTCGATATCGTCCTGGCTGATCACCAGGCCCATTCTTTCCTGGGATTCGTTACCAATGATTTCTTTGGCAGAAAGTGTAGGGTCGCCTACCGGCAGCTTGTCGAGGTCGATCTTACCGCCTGTTTCTTCCACCAGCTCCGACAAGCAGTTCAAATGCCCGCCCGCGCCATGGTCGTGGATGGAAACGATGGTATTGTTACCGCTTTCCACCATTCCACGCACGGCATTAGCTACGCGTTTCTGCATTTCAGGGTTGGAGCGCTGGATCGCATTCAATTCAATACCCGAACCAAACGCACCGGTATCCGCAGACGAAACAGCTGCGCCCCCCATTCCGATCCGGTAGTTTTCACCCCCCATTACCACCACTTTATCGCCGGTGGCAGGCGTATGTTTTTTGGCCTGATCGGCCTTTCCGTAACCAATACCGCCGGCCTGCATGATCACTTTGTCGTAACCCAGTTTGCGGCCGTCTTCTTCGTGTTCGAATGTCAATACGGAGCCGACAATCAGCGGCTGGCCGAATTTGTTACCAAAATCGGTAGCGCCATTGGACGCCTTGATCAGGATGTCCATAGGCGTTTGGTACAACCATTGACGCTCTTCAACACCTTTCTCCCACGGACGATTCTCTTCCAGACGCGAGAGCGCAGTCATGTACACAGCCGTACCTGCGAGCGGAATCGCACCCTGGCCACCTGCGAGGCGGTCGCGGATCTCACCGCCCGAGCCGGTTGCAGCCCCATTGAATGGCTCTACGGTGGTCGGGAAGTTGTGTGTTTCCGCTTTCAATGAAAGTACGGATTCAAAATCCTTGATTTCGTAATATTCCGGTACATCCGGGCGCTTCGGAGCAAACTGCTGCACCACAGGCCCTTTCAGGAATGCTACGTTGTCTTTATAGGCCGAAACGATCGAGTTCGGGTTCGTTTCGGAAGTTTTACGGATCAATTTGAAAAGTGAAACCGGCTGCTCCTGACCGTCGATCACGAATACGCCGTTGAAAATCTTGTGGCGGCAGTGTTCGGAGTTCACTTGCGAGAAACCAAACACCTCGGAGTCGGTCAGCTTGCGACCAAGCTTCTCGGCGAGGCTATTGAGGTAATCAACCTCTTCGTCGCTCAATGCAAGCCCCTCCTGTTTGTTATAGGCAGCAATATCGTCGATTTCCTGAATGGGTTCAGGTTTGATATTGATCGTGTAAATATCCTGGTTCAGCTCGCTGTATTTCTGCGAAAGCATCGGATCGAAATCCGTGAAATCGGCGCTTACTTTCTTGAATTCCTCGATGCGTACAATGCCTTCCAGGCCCATATTCTGGGTGATTTCGACGGCATTGGTACTCCACGGCGTGATCATTGCAGCGCGCGGCCCGACGAAAAAGTCTGTGAGAACGGTCTCCTTGCGGAGTTCTGCGCCGCCGAAAAGCCAGCTTAATTTAGAGGAATCGGAGGCAGTGAGCGTTCGCTCGGTTTGTAGTGCAAAGACGGTTTCGTCCCCGCCAGTGAAGAAGTAAATCATGATGTCCAATTAAGGCGCAAAGGTACGATAAAAATCACCGAAGGCCATAGGAAGAATGAAAATTGGTGTTGCATTATGGTAACAGCCGCGGCAAGGTGTGTCGTTCCCGATGACACACAATTTTAGTCACCAAATGACAGACACGTAGTCACGGCAGCTTTTGAATTTGGGGTCTTTACTAATCAGCTCAACACCTTCACTAATACTGGTGGCAAGGATTAAGCGGTCGAAGGGGTCGCGAAGATCCGGAAAGTCCGGAATTAATTGACAGGCGACCAAATGAGAATTTGAAATAGGCACAATCTCAATCCGGGCCTTTTCGACATCTTCCAGAAAGCCTGACAAGGATTTTCACAACGCGAGTTTGCCTATTTCAGCTTGATGGCAACCTCAAACAAACTCGCAGAGCTCACCACAATT
>DATMSL010000568.1:0-11757 GCA_035565435.1 Dyadobacter sp.
CCGCAAAACGCGACGGTATGAACCTCGATTCTGTTTACAAAAACTATATGGAAATCGTGCCTAAAAAGCTGGATACCAAATATCTGGTCAACTGGCTGCCCGAATATTACTTTTTCGCGATCCCACAACAAGCATTGACCAATAACCCAAGGCTCGAACAGAATATTGGCTGGCCATCCGGCACATTCGATCCGTTGAAATAAGTTTTTTAAATCAAAGCATACACAAATGAATCCTATTCCCAAACATTCACTCCAACTGGCATTAGCAGGCGTGCTTCTTGGCTCAGCTGCCTTCGCGCAGTACCCGAAAATCCCTGCCGCAGCCAAAAAAACAAGCGATTCTCTCCTCGCGGAGGCCGAACGGAAATCCGAAATCGCGTGGCAGAAGGCGTTGCCGATTATTGAAGCCGAGGCCAAAAAGGGCAAGCCCTATATTCCCTGGGCGGCGCGTCCGGTGGATTTGCCGCAGTCTGACATTCCGGCATTTCCGGGCGCTGAGGGCGGTGGTGCATTCAGTTTCGGAGGCCGTGGAGGGCAGGTGTATGTGGTAAAAAGCCTTGCCGACAGCGGTCCGGGGACGTTGCGGGATGCTTGTGAGAAGGGTGGGGCACGTATTATCGTGTTCAATGTGGCGGGCATCATCCGCCTGAAAACGCCGCTCATTATCCGCGCGCCTTACATCACCATCGCAGGGCAAACGGCCCCTGGCGACGGTGTGTGCGTGGCAGGCGAAAGTGTGTGGATCAATACGCACGATGTGGTGATCCGGCATATGCGTTTTCGTCGTGGGGAGACATTTGTAGGTCGTCGCGACGACTCCATAGGCGGTAACCCGATCGGCAACATTATGATCGACCACGTGTCGGCGAGCTGGGGATTGGACGAAAACATGTCGATGTACCGGCATATGTACAACGACAGCACCGGCGCACAGGAGCAAAAGCTCCCGACCGTTAACATTACCATCCAGAACTCGATTTTCTCCGAAACACTCGATACCTGGAACCACGCGTTCGGCAGTACATTGGGGGGCGAGAACTGCACGTTTATGCGCAACCTCTGGGCCAACAATGCAGGGCGTAACCCGTCGATCGGCTGGTTCGGGATATTCAATTTTGTAAACAATGTCGTTTTCAACTGGGTACACCGGTCCATCGACGGCGGTGACTACCGGGCGATGTATAATATTGTCAACAACTACTTCAAGCCAGGTCCGGAAACACCGAAGGATTCGCCGATCGGCTACCGCATATTGAAGCCGGAAGCAGGCCGCAGCAAGTTGAAATACCAGGTTTACGGCCGCGCCTATGTGGATGGCAACATTATGGAGGGCTACGACAAGGTGACCAAAAACAACTGGGACGGCGGGGTGCAGGTGGAAGACCATCCCGATGCAGGCAAATACACCGACAATATCCGCTGGCACGAGCCGCTGCCGATGCCGACGTTCCCGATCATGAGTGCGAAAGAGTCGTTCGATTATGTGATCGCGAATGCAGGTGCCACGCTCCCGCGCCGCGACCCCGTGGATGCGCGCGTGACCACACAGGTACGTACAGGAAAGATCAATCCGCTGGATAACGTAAAATTGCCGGAGAAGCAGTTCGAGCACCGTCGCCTGCCGATTGATTCCTACAAAAGCGGCATTATCACCGACATTTCGCAGGTAGGAGGTTACCCCGAATATAAGGGTACGCCTTACCAGGATTCCGACGATGACGGCATGCCGAACGACTGGGAAATCAAGTACGGTTTGAACCCGAAAGACCCGTCGGATGCGCGGAAAGACATGAGCGGCGATGGCTATTCCAACATCGAGAAATTCATCAACGGCATTGATCCGAAGAAGAAAATGGATTGGAAAAACCCAAAAAATAACCATGATACCCTGGCTTCGCTGAAAGGCGCGCCGGGCCAAAAATAGTATTGCTTTGGAAAGACTGAGATACTTGGTTAAGGTGATGAAATTCGATACGATCCTGTCGCTGGCAGGATTGTATTTTCTTTTGGTACCCATTGCATTCGGCCAGAAGAAACCTAAAAGGCCATCACCGGTTGTCCCGGCCGAAGATGGGCGGCTCGTATATGCCCCCGATTCGCTTGGCAACCGGATCGTCGATTTCTCGTACGCGGGCTACATGTCCGGCGCACAGGCGATCCCGGACGCGCCCATACGCGTAACCGTGCCTGCTCGCGAAGGTGATGCGACGGCGCGCATTCAGGCGGCGATTGACTATGTGGGCGGGTTGCCTTTGGATGCGAACGGTGTGCGGGGCGCGGTGTTGCTTGGTGCCGGTGTGCATACAGTTTTGTCAGGTGTTGTCATGAGGAAGTCAGGTGTTGTCATTCGTGGGTTTGGAATGGGAGAGGGGGGGACTGTGCTGTTGGGCGATGGGCGCACGCGGGAGACGGTAGTGCGTGTTTTGGGTGATGATCATGTAGTACTAAAACCAAAACTACGCGTTGCCGATGCTTATGTGCCGGTGAATGCAATGCATTTTGCGGTCGAAAATGCAGGCTCGATGAAAGTGGGCGACCGCATTCGCATTGTGCGGCCCTCTACCGCCGAGTGGATCAAAGCCTTGAAAATGGAGGAATTTGGCGGCGAAACTGGCTGGCTGGGCTGGAAACCCGGGCAGCGGGATATTACCTGGGACCGGACCGTTACGGCCGTTTCGGGTAACAGCATTACCATCGACGCGCCTGTTACAACCGCTCTGGACGCAAAGTTTGGCGGAGGGTTTGTGATTCCTTATCAATGGGCGGGCCGCATCAGCAATATCGGGATTGAGAACCTTCGCATTGAATCGACATTTGATCCGAAGAATCTGAAAGACGAAAACCATCGCTGGATGGGTGTCACGTTTGAAAATACTGAAAATGCCTGGATAAGGCAGCTGACTTTCCGGCATCTGGCCGGTTCGGCGGTGGCGGTTTATGAATCGGCTTCGAAGATTACGGTGGAAGATTGCAAGTCGCTGGAACCGGTTTCGGAAATTGCCGGGCAGCGGCGGAATACCTTTTTCACGCAGGGCGGGCAAACGCTTTTCCAGCGCTGTTATGCCGAAAATGGTTTGCACGATTTCGCGATCGGTTATATAGCACCCGGTCCGAATGCATTTGTGCAATGCGAATCGCGGTTACCGAACGGTTTCAGCGGGGCGGTCGATAGCTGGGCTTCCGGGGCGCTGTTTGATATTGTGAATGTCGATGGCAATGCATTGAGTTTTAAAAACCGGGGCCAGGACGGGCAGGGTGCCGGATGGACGGCTGCTAACTCGGTGTTCTGGCAGTGCTCCGCCTCACGGATCGAGAATTTCGCCCCGCCGGGCACGCAAAACTTTGCATTCGGGGCGTGGGCGGCCTTTGCGGGCGATGGTTTTTGGGAGAATGTAAATGAGCATATCCAGCCGCGAAGCCTCTATTATGCGCAACTGGCCGAGCGCCTTGGCAAGCAGGTTTTGACGAAATCTTTCCTCGTACCGAAAGAAACCGAAGCATCCAGCAGCCCGAGTTTGGAACAGGCGGCTTCATTGGTTGAAGGTTCGCATAAACCCGCCGTTTTGCTGGCGGATTGGATCGATCAGGCTGTGCAGCGCAACCCGATTACAGTGGCCGTTACCGCGGAGGTCTCCTCTGTGGCACCCCGAGTGAAATCCATTGATGAAATCAAATTCAGCCCAATAAAAAACACCAACACGCAACCGGGATTGACCATTCGCAACGGGCGACTGGTGCACGGGAGCGAACTGGTAACCGGCGCACGGCATGAGGTACCCTGGTGGCGCGGGAGTATCCGTCCGCACGACGTGCAGGCAGCCAAGCCGCACATTACCCGCTACGTGCCGGGCCGCGTGGGCAAAGGCCTCACCGATGATTTGCGGGAAATGACCGACTCGCTGCGAGCGCAGCATATTACAGTCGTGGACCACAACTACGGCCTTTGGTACGACCGCCGCCGCGACGATCATGAGCGTATCCGCCGCATAGATGGCGAAACATGGCCGCCATTCTATGAGCAGCCATTTGCGAGAAGCGGCCAGGGCGCTGCCTGGGACGACCTCAGCAAATATGATTTGCAGCATTACAATGAATGGTACTGGAACCGCCTGCGTGAGTTCGCGACGCTGGCCGACCAGAAAGGACTTTTGCTTTATCATCAAAATTATTTCCAGCACAATATCCTTGAAGCCGGCGCGCATTATGCCGATTTCCCCTGGCGGACTGCGAACAATATCAATCAGCCGGGCTTCCCCGAACCGCCACCCTATGCAGGAGACAAGCGGATTTTCATCGCCGATCAGTTTTATGATATTAGCAATGCCGATAGGAAAGCATTGCACCGGGCCTACATTCGCCAGTGTCTGGACAATTTCGCTGGTCAAAGCGGGGTAATCCAGTTTATTAGCGCCGAGTACACCGGTCCGCTGCATTTCGTGCAGTTCTGGCTGGATGTGATTGGCGAATGGGAACGGGAGAACGGCAAAAATGCATTGGTCGCTTTGAGTACCACCAAGGATGTGCAGGATGCGATCCTGGCCGATCCGAAATATGCGGCATTGGTCGATATTATTGACATCCGCTACTGGTTCCGCCGCGAAAATGGCACCGATTACGCACCGGAGGGAGGCAAAAACCTGGCTCCGCGCCAGCACGCGCGCATTCAGAAAACGGGTAAGGTGTCGTTTGGCTCAGTGTACAGTGCGGTTTTGGAATACAAAAAGAAATTTCCTGAAAAAGCAGTGCTCTACAACGCAAATGGTGCCGAACAGAATGCCTGGGCGGTGCTGCTGGCGGGTGGCTCGGTGAGCGCGGTACCGGTGTTGCCCAAAGGTTTCCTGGAAGCGGTTTCGGCGATGGAGCCTATGGAGGTGAACGGGCAGTTGGAGGCGGGAACGAAGTTAAAAGACGGGGCTGCCGTACAGAAAGGGGAGCCACAGACTAACCGGCAATATGTTCTGGCCAAAGCGGGTGAAGGACTGGTGATTTATCAGGAGGGGCAAGGGGAGGCCGATCTCACAAACTTCAATGGTAATTACCAAATGCAGCGGATCAATACGCGTACGGGCGCTATTTTGGGTAAACCTCAAAAAATGAAAGGAGGAAAAGTGGTTTCGCTTGCTTCCAAAGAGGCTATTCCAGTGATTTATTGGTTTTCGAAAAAGTAATGAGGTATTTAAAAATTGGTTTTGGAATAATAGGCATGGCCCTGATGGGCTTGACGGGTTGTGCACGAAAAACGGCCGGGCCGGCGGTGTTGAAAGCGGAGGATTACAAGCATCACGTGGCGTATTTCAACCGGATGGAGGATGAAAACAAGGTGAATGCGATCCCCAATGCGCAGTCGTGGGAGTGGATGAAGGCGAATATCCCGCTGTTCGACTGTCCGCAGGATAATTTCCGGGAGATTTACTACTACCGCTGGTGGACATACCGCAAGCATATTCACAACACGCCGCAGGGCTTTGTGATTACCGAGTTTCTGGTCGACCGAAATTATGCAGATAAATACAATATGATCAGTTGCGCCCTCGGCCATCACATTTACGAAGGCCGTTGGCTGCACGATCAGCGTTACCTGAACGACAATGTACACGTTTGGTTCCGCGGAAACGACGGCGCGCGTATGAAAAAGCTGCTCAATTTCAGCAGCTGGACGGCCGATGCGCTCTATAACCGCTATAAAGTGACGCAGGACAAAGCCTACCTGCTCGATATGCTGCCCGACCTGGATTCGGAATATAAAGCCTGGGAAAAAGACCGCCGGACCGAAAGTGGCCTTTTCTGGCAAACCGACGTGAAAGATGGCATGGAGGAATCGCTGAGCGGTGGTCGCCGCGAGCAGAATGCGCGGCCGACGATCAATAGCTACATGTATGGCAATGCGAAAGCGCTTTCGGCCATCGCGGCATTGAAAGGCGATCAGGGAATGTCGCAACTTTATGAGCGCAAAGCGGATACGTTAAAGCAGCTCATTGAGAATAGGTTATGGAATGCTGATAGCGCCTTTTTTGAGACAGTAAAGAAGCGCGGTAAAGGACCCTTTGCGCGTGTGAAAGAAGCGATCGGGTTCATTCCGTGGTATTTCAGCCTACCCGATGAAAAGTATGATGCGGCCTGGAAGCAGGTGTCGGACCCGGCGGGTTTTAATGCGCCATTCGGCCTGACCACTGCCGAGCGCCGCCACCCGGAGTTCCGCACGCACGGCTGCTGCCAATGCGAGTGGGATGGTGCTGTGTGGCCATTTGCCACTTCGCAGACGCTTACAGGCCTCGCCAACCGACTCAATGCGCCTAAACCGGAGGTATTGGCAGATACGACGTATTTCGGATCGCTGGAAAAATATGTGGAATCGCAGTATTACCGTGGCAAGCCTTACATCGGCGAGTACCTCGATGAAAAGACGGGTTACTGGCTCAAAGGAGACCAGGAGCGGAGCCGCTACTATAACCACTCTACATTCAACGACCTGATCATTACCGGCCTCGTGGGCCTGCGTCCGCGTGCGGACGAGGTGATCGAGGTGAACCCGCTCATACCGCAGGATAAATGGGACTGGTTTTGCCTCGACGACGTGCATTACCACGGCAAGCGCCTGACAATTCTCTGGGACCGCGACGGCAGCCATTACAAAAAGGGCAAAGGTTTGCAAGTATTTGTGAATGGTAAAAAAGCTGGCTCAGCCGATCGGATTTCAAGAATTTTAATTAACCCATAAACCCTGCATTACAGCATTAACCTACATTTCAATGCACAGACTCATGCGAAGAACATTACTAAAATGGCTGCTCTGCGGCACCACGGCTCTTTGGGTGTTTCCCACTCATGCACAAAGTTTTAAAGACGGAATTCTCGTCGATGAAAACATTTTCGAAACGGCCCCTTTTCCAGAAAGTCACGCTTCGACGATCGCCGAAACACCTTCCGGGCTGGTAGCCGCGTGGTTTGGCGGCACCAAAGAACGTAATCCCGATGTTGGCATTTGGGTAAGCCGTTTGGAAAACGATAAATGGACGGCACCGGTAGAGGTAGCGAACGGTATCGTGAACGACAAGCTCCGCTACGCATGCTGGAACCCCGTTCTATACCAGATTCCAAGGGGCGACTTAATGCTTTTTTACAAAGTAGGGCCGAATGTGGCCGGCTGGAAAGGCTTTTTGATCACTTCGAAAGACCATGGCAAAACCTGGTCGAAACCGACCGAATTGCAGGAAGGGTATCTGGGGCCGGTGAAGAACAAACCGGTATTGCTGGAAAATGGCGAACTCTGGTGCCCATCCAGTACCGAGGGCGAAAATGGCTGGCGGCTGCATTTCGAGGTGACGCCGGATTTCGGCAAAACCTGGCGGAAAGTAGGCCCACTGAACGATGGAAAGACGATCAAAGCCATTCAGCCGAGCTTGCTGACCTACGCTAATGGCGATATGCAAATCCTTTGCCGCAGCCAGAGCCGCTCGATCGTGGAATCCTGGTCGAAAGATGGGGGGAAGACGTGGTCGGACGTGGCGCCCTCGACACTGCCGAACAACAACTCCGGTACCGATGCCGTGACGTTGAAGGATGGCCGGCAGCTGCTGGTATACAATCACGTGAAACCCCCGGTGGGTCAGCCGAAAGGACCCCGCACGCCGTTGAATGTGGCTGTTTCGAAAGACGGAAAAAATTGGGAGGCGGTGCTGGTTTTGGAGGATTCGCCAATCAGCCAGTATTCGTACCCATCGGTGATCCAGACTGCCGATGGTATGGTGCATATCGTGTATACCTGGCGCCGGCAGCGTATCAAGCATGTGAAAATCGACCCGTCGAAGCTCAAAGGCAAGGCGATCGTGGAGGAACAATGGCCTATTTGATTTTGAAATAATGAAAAGAAGAAACTTTTTGAATGCCTGCGCTGCCGGAATGGCGGTGCTGCCGTTTTCGTCGTGGGCTATGGGTATGCCCGGCACGGATATGTTGGGTACGTCGAAAAAGTCGCGGTACAAGATTGCCGTGATTGACCTGATGATCCTGAAAAGGCAAAAACTGAGTGCATTACCGCTTGCAGATGAAATAGGGGCCGATGGCCTTGAAGTGGATATGGGTGGCTTGGGCGACCGGCCGACATTCGACAACAAGCTCGCCGATCCGGCTGTGCGCCAGCAATATCTCGATAAAGCCAAAGAACTGAACCTGGAAATCTGCTCGCTGGCTATGACCGGCTTTTATGCACAATCGTTCGCGAAACGTGATGGCGCGGAGAAAATGGTGGGCGATTGTATCGAAACCATGAAGTTAATGGGCATTAAAACCGCATTTCTGCCGCTGGGTATTCAGGGGGACCTGGTTAAAAATCCTGAGCTGCGGCCTGCGATCGTGGAAAGGCTGAAAAGGGTGGGGAAAATGGCTGAAAAGGCAGGTGTGGTGATTGGTATTGAAACTGCGCTGGATGCAAAAGGGGAGGTGGAGTTGCTGAAAGAAATCGGTTCTAAAAACATTCAGATCTATTTCAACTTCTCGAATCCGCTCAAAGAGGGGCGCGACTTGTGTGAGGAGCTGCGCATTTTGGGTAAAAACCGCATTTGCCAGATCCACTGCACCGATGAAGACGGTGTCTGGCTCCAAAACAATACGCGGCTTGACATGAAGAAAGTTAAAGCCACGCTCGACAAAATGGGGTGGAAAGGCTGGCTCGTGATCGAGCGGTCGCGTGACGCGAGCAAGCCGCGGGATGTGAAAGGTAATTTCAGTGCCAATACCGCTTTTATGAAAACCGTTTTTCAGTCCTGATATTCCAATTTTGTCATTTCATGCCTCGTAGCTTCCGCCGGCCCATCCTGATTTTGTCCCTGATTTTCAATGTCCTCTCGGCTGCCGCGCAAGGATTTTCACCGGGACAGTATAATTTGAAATGGACGAGCCAGAGCCGCAATTCGGGGGAATCGATGCCTTGTGGAGGCGGAGATATCGGGTTGAATGTGTGGGTCGAAAAAGGCGATTTACTGTTCTACATTTCTCGCAGCGGCGTTTTTGACGAAAGTAATGTACTTCCCAAGCTCGGGCGTGTACGTGTGAGGCTTACTCCGAATCCTTTTGATGGCGAACATTTTCAGCAGGAATTGAAGTTGCAGGAAGGGTATGTGGAAGTTTCAGGAAAAAAAGGAAAGGTTCGCGCAACAGCGAAGGTTTGGGTGGATGTTTTCAGGCCGGTAGTACACGTCGATATCGACGGCAGCAGCCCGGTTTCTGTACAAACCTGGTATGAAAGCTGGCGGACGGAACCTGGTGAACTGAAAGGCAATGCTAGAAGTGCCAGTTCCTACAAATGGGCTGCGCCAAAAGTGCCTGTTTTTCCGGATAGCGTTAAATATGAGAATAACGGTGTGTTGTTTTATCACCAGAACCGGGATTCGACGATTTTTGATGTGATCGTTCGCCAGCAAAAGCTGCAAGCCGTCAAATCAAAACTTTGGAACCCGCTCGCCAATCTGACTTATGGCGGCTGGATGACAGGGAGAAATATGGTCGCCGATCCGGTGATCGCGACGGGCCGGTATGCCGATGCGACGTTCAAAGGGTTTGGTTTGAAAAGCAAATTTCCGTCACGCAACTTCCAACTCAGTATTTACCTGCATACCGATCAGCAAAATGATATTGCTGTTTGGAAAAAGGGGCTTCTGGAAACTGTTGCCGAAGTGAAGCATACAGAGAAAGCGGCACGGAATAAAACGCTCGAGTGGTGGAGGGAGTACTGGGAGCGAAGCTATATTGCATTGAATACCAATGAGAAGGAGCCTGTGTCGCCTATCTGGCAGGTGGGACGTAATTACCAGCTTTTCCGCTACATGCTTGGGTGCAACGCATTCGGAACATATCCGACCAAATTTAATGGCGGGTTATTTACCTACGACCCTGTTTTTGTAGATACTTCCTACCATTTCACCGCCGATCACCGCAACTGGGGCGGCGGGATTTTCACGGCCCAGAATCAGCGGCTTGTATACTGGCCCATGCTTAAAAGTGGTGATTTTGACATGATGAAGCCGCAATTTGAGTTCTACCAACGCATTTTAAGCAACGCGGAAGTTCGTACACAGCATTACTGGGCGCACAAAGGGGCATCATTTACCGAGCAAATCGAGAACTTCGGTCTGCCGAACTATGCCGAATACAACTCGAAACGCCCGGTCGGTTACGACGCCGGGCTGGAATACAACAAATGGCTGGAATATCTTTGGGACACATCGCTGGAATTCTGCCTGATGATTCTCGATCTGCAGCATTTTACCGGTGCGGATATTTCGCGTTACCTTCCGTTAATCGAAAGCTGCGTGGTGTTTTTCGATGAGCATTATCAATATTTAGCGGCCCAACGCAGTGCGGCAAAACTGGATCAGAACGGCCACCTGGTGCTATTTCCGGGCAGCGCAGCCGAAACCTATAAAATGGCCTACAATTCCGCGACTACCGTAGCCGGTCTTCAGACGGTGCTGGGCAGAATGCTGGGGTTGCCCCCGCAATACGGTAGTGAGGCGCAGCGGAAGTATTGGCAGGAGATGTTGAGCAGGGTTCCGCCATTGAGTTTCCGCGAAATGCAGGGCCATCGCACGATCGCGCCTGCGAGAGCGTGGGAGCGTATTCAGAACACCGAAATCCCGCAGCTGTACCCGGTATTTCCCTACGGCATTTACGGCGTTGGCAAGCCTGACCTGGAAACGGCCGTCAATACCTGGAAATACGACACCGACGCCATCAAAAACCGCAACCACACCAGCTGGCACCAGGACAACATCTTTTGTGCACGGTTAGGGCTGACCGAAGAAGCTGCCGCGTTAACGATCAAAAAATTGCAGGATTCCGGCCGGCGCTTTCCCGCGTTCTGGGGCCCCGGCCACGATTGGGTACCCGATCACAACTGGGGCGGCTCGGGGATGATCGGTTTGCAGGAAATGCTGATGCAAACGACTGGTGATTCCATCTATCTTTTACCTGCCTGGCCCGACGACTGGGACGTACAATTCAAGCTTCACGCGCCTAAGAATACGGTGGTAGAAGGGGAGTGGAAAGAGGGTAAAATGGTGAATTTGAAAGTGACGCCGGAGGGTCGTAAAAATGATGTAATTTGTTCTAAATGTGTAGGTAATCGGTTCTAAGCAACAACAAACGTTTATGGTCGTTTAAATTGGATTTGTTGTTTGGGATGGCTTTGAAATAGTGCTAGTTTTGGCATTAAATAAATCTTCTGTCAAACTTAAACCACGCACTGAGTTATGAATGAGAATGCAGAAAAATATGAACTCGCTACCCCACTCATCTTTGGGACAGGCATCGGTACGCTTTGTACTCCACTTGGCCCAATAGTTACTATCATAGGCTTTGCAGTAGGTGTCTGTGTGGGTTTTTGGTATGATAGAAATGAGAACGCCAGAGCAAAAGCTCAGAAAAAAGCGCCACGCGCGCGAGCTGCGAAAAAAACTGTATGCCATTAATTACAATCATTAACGCTAAGTTGTGATTGTATGGAGAAGTATTTCAACCAATATGCCATATCTCTGGCTATTAGTCTTCTTGGCTGTATGTCATATGTGGTCTTTGCTTTGATTAAGCAAGGAATTCAGAATTTGCAGGAACGTGAGGTGGTCGTTGTTTTTCTTGATTTTACCGCAATTTGTTCGGCGGCAAAAATTATTTATCTCGCGTTCGATATTACCATTTGCCGTCCCGATTCTAAAGTAGATTTAATATTTCTGGCGATGGGGGCAATTGTAATACTGCTTGT
>DATMSL010000569.1:0-8387 GCA_035565435.1 Dyadobacter sp.
GTCTTTCTCCAAAATCAAGTTTAAAAATTAGTTATAAAACACTGAAACAATGAGTAATACCATAAACAGAAGGAACTTCCTCACCCGTGCAGGCGCGATGGCTGCGGGCACATTACTGGCGCCTTCGTTCGTAGAAGCGGCCCGTCAGGCAGACATTACCCTGGCCGAAAAACCGGCTGGTATCCAGCTTTTCACGGTTTTTGAAAAAATGAATACCGACCAGAAAGGTACTTTGGAACAAATCGCCAAAATCGGGTATAAGGAGATAGAATCCGCATTCAGCACGCGGGGTAAGTATTATGGCTATGAGCCGAAGGAGTTTAAAGCGCTGGTAGAAAGCCTCGGTATGACCTGGCGCGCACACCACGCGCTGGGCGCACCGTTCAAAATGCCTCCCGGACGCAAGTTGCCCACCGGCTCCGATGGCAAGCCCATTACCATTCCGCCGATGAAAAACCTCCGTGACAACTATCAGGAGCTGGTGGACGACGCGGCTTCGGCGGGGCTGAGCTACCTCGTATGCGCGAGCACGCCTGTTGGCACGACCGACGAAATCAAGAGCTCTATTGAAGTATTTCAGAAAACCGGGGAAGCCGCGAAAAAGGCGGGCCTTCAATTTGCCTACCATAACCATGCTACCGAATTCGATCCCGTGGATGGAGGCAAAACGCCTTACGAGCTGGTTCTGTCACAAACCGACAAGGACCTTGTGAAAATGGAGCTCGACCTCGCCTGGGCTACCAAAGCCAAAAAAGATCCGGTCGCATTGTTCAAGGAGCACCCTGGACGCTTCCCGCTCTGGCATGTGAAGGATATTAAGGCGGATTTGTCGACCATTACCGCCGTCGGGACCGGTGTAGTCGAGTTTAAACGGATTTTCGAATCTGCGCAAATCGCCGGGTTGAAATATTTCTTCGTGGAATACGACCTCGCACCGGGCATCGAAACTGTGGAAACTTGTTATAAAAATCTGCAAAAAATCCTGGCCTGACGATTTCAGACCGGGATTCCTGAGCACACGTCGCTTCGTTGGACGTGTGCTTTTTTGCGTCCAGGGCCAGTTATTTCGATTAAGGGGCAGGAGGGAACAATTGAAACTCGTTCACTCCGAAATAGCCGTGGTAATCCTGAATGGCCAGCCTGAATTTCTGTGCTTTCACCGGGGCGACGGTCTTATCCCAATCGCCCATTTTGGTATCCTGTGCCAGCGAAACCCAATTATTTCCTTTTAAATACAACACCTCAAACTTCCTGATCTCCGATTGCCCGTATTTGGACTCGCCGAGTTTGATCCGGCCGACGGTCTCAGGCTTTCCCAGATCCACTTCCAGCCAGCCCGTCGGTTCGTACAATGCCATGATTTCCGGCGACTGATAATGCAGTTTTTTGCCATAATATTTCGAGAAATCGACGTTTTTCCGGCGCCCGATCTTCCAGGCTGTTTTAGGATTGTCGTCAAATGCGGCCGCCGCATCGTGGTAGAACTGGCCAACCGAGCTAGAAGCGGTGGACTTGGCGGCATAAGCGAGGGAGCCGGTGGCAGGCAAAGGCACGGTTGGTGCGATGGTCGACGCGTCTTTGTCGAGTGTCAGCACGGCAATAGTGGCAACCGGGTCGATCTTTCCGGAAGGATAAGTGAGGCTTATGGTTTTGTTGTTCCGGGTAAACTGAACCGGTGTGCCGTCGAGTAACTTCGCACTCAGTACTCTGGCAGGAATGGCCGGTAATGCGAGTGTCGTCTTATCCGCATTCAGCAAATGCACGAATACCTGTTTGCCGCGATAAGAACTCACATAATCGGGGCCCGGGGTGAACACACCGCCTTTGGTATTGTAAATGGCCGTCTCGTTTTTCGCGATCCAGTCGCCCATTTCGCGTGCCCTTGCCCCAAAATCGGCGGGGAACATGCCTGTGCTGTCGGGACCGATATTGAAGAGCAGGTTGCCGTTCCCGCCCACGCATCGCAGCAATGTATGCACGGACTCTTTCAAACTGCGCGGTGTGTCGCCGAACCGCCACGCCCATTGATGGCCCATGTTGGTACAGGTTTCCCAGGGAACCTTGCCATAGCCCGCCACGAAACCTTCGGGGGTTGCATAATCGGCGTACTGGCCCACGTAGGCATGCGACTCGTCGGGCGTAAATGGTTCGAGGCGGTTGTTGATGATGATCTCCGGTTGGAGTTTGCGTGCGAGGTCGTACACTTTTTTAGGTTCCACCGGCGTCGGCCAGCCTTCGTAGTCGATCCAGAGCAGGCTGATTTTGCCGTAATTGCTCAGCAGTTCGCGTACCTGTTCGAGCACACGCGCTGCGAAAATGCCGTTGGTTTGCGGGTTGCGGCAATCGGGGTCTTTCCAGTCGGCCACGGAAAAATACCAGCCTATGGGCATATTGGCCTCGTGTGCAGCCTGGGCGAGCTCTTTGCACACATCGCGGCCAAATGACGTGTGCATGATATTGTAATCGTTGGTCTTGGTATCGAAGAGCGAGAAGCCGTCGTGATGCTTGGCGGTGAGCACCATGTATTTCATTCCCGAAGCTTTGGCAAGCGCCACCCATTCTCTGGCATTGAAGCGGCTAGGATTGAAACCACGGTAAAGCGAGTCGTATTTAGCCTTGCCGTACCCCTCGCGTGACCAGCTGATCTCCTTTCCGATGCGCGAAACGGGTCCCCAGTGTATGAAAAGGCCCATTTTTGCATCCTGCCACCATTTCAGGCGCTGCGCTTTGGGTATTTCGGTTTGAGAGAATCCCGGCAGGGCGAGTACTGCGGATAGCAGTAGAGTCAGTATGTTCTTTTTCATTATCTTAAAATTCAAATCCATGTTTTAAACCTGCGTTGCGCTTGCCTGCGCTACCACGTGGCCCGCGCGTGCGTAATACACGAGGTAGGCGTAGCATAGCACGGGCACAACAAATGCTTTTTGTATCCCAAAACCATCGGACAGCAGTCCCATGACCGGCGGTATCACAGCCCCGCCTACAATACTCATGATGATCAGCGAGGAGCCTGTTTTGGTATAAATCCCTAGATTTTTAATGCTGAGTGTGAATAGGATAGGGTACATCACAGAGGTGAACAACCCTACCAGCGACAATGCATACACCGAGATATACCCTGTGCCCGTCATGGAAATGCCCACCAACACCAGCGCCGCCACCGAGCAGAACGCCAGGATCACCGATGGGTTGGTTTTGCGAAGCAGATATGCCCCGGCGAGCCGCCCCGTGAGTACCAATGCCATATACAAGGTGATAAACAAGGCCGCACTTTGCTCGGTAAGCCCCGGAATGCCCGATGCTTTTGCGTAGCGGATCAAAAAACTCACAATGCCCACTTCGGCTCCCAGGTAGCAGAACACCCCCAGTGCCCCGAGTACGGTGTGGCGGAATTTAAAAATGTCGCGGATGCTGCCCGCGTGCCCGTCTTCGCCTCCTATGTTGGGTAGTTTAATAAAATATAGCAAAACACCTATCGCCAGCAACAGTCCACCAAGGCTCAGATAGGGCGTTTTGACGAGTTGGGCTTCGGCATTCAGATAGCTGCCCAGCTGTGTGGCATCGAACCCGGCGACGGTCTCCGGAGCTACTTCCGTGGCGTGCAGCAAAAAGCGGCTGCCGATGAAGGGTCCCAGCGTGGCGCCCACCGAGCCCACTGCGGAGGCAAGGCTCAGGCGACTGGAAGCACGCTCAGGGTCGCCGAGGACGGAAATGTAAGGCGTGGCGGTCACTTCCAGGAAGGTGAATCCGGCCGCCATGATGAACAATGCAGCCAGGAACAGCGGGTAGTAGCGGGTGTCGGCGGCGGGGAAGAACAGGAACGCGCCGGCCGCCGCCGTGAGCAGCCCGGTAACCATGCCCGCCTTGTAGCCGAACCGGCCGATAAACTGCCCCACAGGCAATGCCAGCAGGAAATAGCCGCCAAAAAACGCCGATTGCACGAGCGACGACTGGAAGTCGGTGAGCTGGCAGGCGCGTTTCAAATGCGGGATCAGTACGTCGTTGATATTCCGGCTGAGGTTCCAGATAAACATCAGGCTCATCACGACCAGGAGCGGGACCACCACGGCTCTGCTGTTTTTCATTGCAAATGGTCGTTGAGTAAAAACACGGGTTTCATTGCGGCCCAATGCTCGCCTTCGGCTGCCTCGGGTAGTTTTTGCTGGAAGCTGGCCATCCACGCGGCCCATTCGCCCTGCCGGGGCAGGGTAGCCATTTTGTTGAATGCAGTGGGGAGATCGGTGCCGTCGTCGTGTTCGACGATCATGAATAAATGTCGCCCGATGCGGTAAATTTGCATGTCGGTAATGCCCGTGTCGCGGATACCGGCCGGGATTTCGGGCCAGATGCTCCCGGGCGCGTGATGGTGCTCGTATGACGCGATGAGATCGGCGTTGTCGATCAGGTCCAGGGCCATGCAGGTTCTTTTTGTTGCCATATTATCTTCTATAACCTAATTCTGCCCCGCCGCTTACCGGCATAATGCATCCCGTAACGAACCGTGCCGCGTCTGAGACGAGGAACACCGCCACATCGGCGATCACGTCGCCTTCGGGGCAACGGCCAAGCGGATGGATGTCGTCGAGGTACTGTTCTATTTCGCCCGCATTCGGCTGTTCGCCCGCCCATTGCCGCAGCATGGGCGTCCACACGCCCGCAGGGCACACCGCATTCACGCGAATGCCGAAGGGAGCATAATCCAGTGCCATGGCCTTTGTCAGCGCGCTCATTCCGCCTTTGCTTGCCACATACGCCGCATGGTTCTCCTGGCCGATTTCGCCCACCACACTGCTCGTGTTGAGGATGTTGCCGCGGGTTTGTTGGAGGTATTGCAAGCCGTATTTGGTCGTGTAGTAAACACTTTTCAGGTTGATATCCAAAAGGCTGTCCCATTCATCTTCCGAAGTTTCATGCAGCGGCTTCGACGGGCTGGCAATGCCGGCATTGTTGTGGATCACGTGGAGGCTGCCGAATGCGGTTATTGTTTTTTCAATTGCACTTTTGATGTCCTCCCTCTGCCGCACATCGCCCGGTAATGCAAGCAGTACGTCGCTGCTAAACTCCGCTTTCAGCTCGTTCAAAGCGTTTTCATCGCGGTCGAGCACGCTCACGCATGCGCCGGCACGCAGGTAGGCGGTTACGCACTCGCGCCCGATGCCTGAAGCACCGCCGGTGATGAATATCGTTTTATTAGTCAGATTCATAATGCTGTTTCTGGTTGCGTCAGTCTTTCAAGTCGCTGCTGCTGCCCGGTACCTGAGGCACCTGGTAATAGCCGCCGGCGATCTCCGCCGGATGTACAAAATACGGTCGCAGATGGGGAATATGCTCTAAAAACAAATGCTCGTGTCCCATGCCGATGTGATTGAACAGCACCAGATGCTGGTGGATCTGCCCCATATCGCCTACATGCGGTACCACGGGTACGCCCATTTGGCGTGCTAACAGACTGATCGTAAGGAATTCCGACACACCGCCGACGCGCACCGCATCCACCTGGCAGAAATCCATTGCCCCGGCCTGTAAAAAGTTTTTGAATATCACTTTGTTGGGAATGTGCTCGCCCGTAGCCACCTTGAAGGGCGCAATGGCTCGGGCAATGGCCTGGTGGCCGATCACGTCGTCGGGGTGGGTGGGTTCTTCTATCCAGAAGGGGTTAATATCGCCGAGTTTTTCGCAGACATGTAATGCCTGCGGCACGTTCCATTTCTGGTTGGCATCGAGCATGATGGTTGCCGCATCACCCGCAGTCTGGCGGATCAGCGCCGCACGGCGGATATCGCGCCACGGATCGTCGGAACCTACTTTGAGCTTCATGGCATTGAAACCGTTGTCCATCGCCATGCGGGTATTCGCGACGATCTTTTCGTCCGGATAGTTGAACCAGCCCACCGATGTATCGTAGCCCTTATAACCGGTCGAAAGTACGCAGGTACGTTCGTTCTTTGTAGGTAAATGCTTTTCGAGCAATGCAATGGCCTGGTCGCGGGTGAGGATGTCTTCGAGATAGCTAAGGTCGAGCGTGCTCACGAGCTGCGCGGGCGTGAGGTCGAGCAGTAACTGCCACAAAGGCACTTGCCGCGATTTGGCCCAAAGGTCATAACACGCATTCACGACAGCCGCCAGTGCCAGGTGTATCACCCCTTTGTGAGGCCCGAGCCAGCGAAGGGAAGGAGAATCGACCATACGGCGGTATTCGGTGCCGAAGTCGGCCATCAGTTCTTCGATTTCCCTTCCTTTTAATGCAACAGAAATATACTCAATGGCTTTGCAAACCAGGTCGGTACCCGCGCCGAGGGTGAATGCGAGGCCAATGCCCGTAACAGGGGAGTCGGTACGCAGGCAGCAAACGGCGTAGGCGTATTGCGGGGTAGTGTGTGTCGCATCCGAGCCGACCCCGTCGGGAAGGTCGAACCGCTTGTCTTTTATTTCAATGGAGGTAATGTACATGCTTTCCGAAATGTCAATATGATACCAGTATTAATTAGGGCTGACCTGTCTGGTTGAGCGAAATGGTAAATCCTCGTAATTGTGTTTAATAGGAGCGCTTATCGGCGTTATATTTTAGTTTGATGTTAAAAAGGGTTCAGGAAATTTGGATGTCAACATTTTGCGTACTTGGTTTGTTGCTGAATTTGTACAAAATTATGAGTGATAAGTCCTGTAAGTTAATGGCGGGTTGATAACTTGTAGTACTATGTTTGCGTAACTTTTCAAGCTTCCTAACCTATGAAAGCGACCTACACGCTGCTGCCGGAATTTGCGCCCTCGCAGAAGCCTTTTGTGGTCAAGAAGATCGTCAGGCCGTATTTTTCGACGGATTTTCATTTCCATAAGGAATGCCAGCTGGTGTACGTGCTTTCCGGCTCTGGCACACGCATCATCGGTCATTCGATCGAGCGGTTCGAGGAAGGTGACCTCACATTCGTCGGCCCGAATGTGCCCCACGTCTGGTATAGCGAATCGAAACCGGACGAGCCGGCCTCCGAGGCCATTTCACTGGCACTTTACATCAACCCGGAGATTATCTGTGAGCATTTGAGCGCATTGACCGATACCCAGGAGTTACGACAGTTTTTCAGGGAATCGGAGCGGGGGATCCGGATTTGCGGGGAAAAAAAGGGGCTCGTCATCCACATTTTAAATCAAATGCTGGCTCAGCAAAACCGCCAGGTAGGTATGCTGGCGTCGTTCCTGCAAATCCTCGATCAGCTACTCGATCCCGAAGAGCTCGTCTGGCTCAATGTCCCGGACCCCATTTCCAGCTACACCAGCCAGACGTCTGGTCGCGTGCCCAAACTGATGCATTTCATCCAGCAGAATTTCAAGGAAGATATTACCCTCCAACAGGCCGCGTCGGTAGCCGGTTTACAGCTGCACTCTTTTTGCCGGTTTTTCAAAACACTGACCAACCGCACCTTCTCCGATTTCCTCAATGAGGTGCGTATCGGATTCGCCTGCAAACTGTTGCAGCAATCGGATCTGCCGGTGACGCAAATTGCGCTGGAATGTGGTTACACCAATATTTCCTATTTCAACCGGTGCTTTAAGAAAATCAATAAAATGTCGCCGAAGGAATACCGGAGTGGGAGTATGGCTAAAAACTAAGCTACCCGTCAGGGATTGACGGGTAGCTATAAACGTTGTTTGGAACATTTCAGGACTATTTGGCCCTAAGCATATACGCGGTGAAGTTACAGCGCTGAGCCCACGAGGCTTACGATGCTGCCCAGTTGTTTCGACGATGCCGCAGCTGCCAACTTGGCCGCAGGGCCTTTCTTGTCAAGTCCGGAAACAGACTTGGACGCTTCGCCAAGCAATCCATTCAGTTTGGTCTGGTTGGAGCCGCCCAAAATCGAGCTTCCCGCCTTGATCAGCCCAAGGCTGCTTGTGAGCCCCGCCGCATTGCCCAACAGACCCGATTCGCCTTTTCCGAGTAATCCGCTGATGCGATTGGCGCCGATCAGCATTTTTACGGCGTTAACCACCTTGCCCAGCGCACCGCCCGAAAGCTTACCCGACGAAGCCAGCGGGATCATACTTTTAAGGTCGCCCGCCTTGCCCAGGAGCTTGTCTTTCAGGCTGCCGTCGGAGGATTTGGCCTCTTTTTCCAAAGCAGAGACTCCCTGGGTAAGCGCATCAGCCGTTCCGGCCTTGTCCCCTTTTTGTGTCAATGATACTGCCTTGTCCAGCAGGCTTTCAACCGAAAGACCTTGCGCAAAGACGTTGGATGCTCCTGCAAACAGAAATAATGTAGCTGCGAGAGAAAAGAGGAAACGTTTCATAGTGGTTTAATAACAGATGTGTTTAAATGGGCGGCAAAATAGGCAAAAAAACATGTTTTTCAGGATTTTTTTTGGCAAGATCGATCGCCCCGGTGCCGAATT
>DATMSL010000570.1:0-7446 GCA_035565435.1 Dyadobacter sp.
CTTCCGAAATTCCGCAAATCTGTGAATTTGGGTGATTTTATTTGGTTAATCCTTCAAAACGACGAATAATGGCTTGTTGGGCGCCGGTGGGGTGATTTGGCAGGGAATGTGCATGCCATTAATATTGTGGAGTTAAAAAAGAGCTATGAATACCGCACTACTATTGGAAACACTTGGCTGGCTGGGCGTGGTCGCATATGTACTGGCGTACCTGCTGCTCACGATCGGCGTTTTGAAACCGAACGGCTACCCGTTTCACATCCTGAATATGACCGGAGCTGCGACCCTCATCTTATATTCCCTCGAATACGGAGATAAACCGAACGTCGCCGTCAATGTGATTTGGCTGATGATCGGGATAGGGGCCGTAGCCCGTCGGCTCGCGAGGCGGTCATCCCGCAATGTCTGACAGCTCCTTCAAATGCAGGATGGATAACGCCTGCTGCCGGTATTTGCTCAGGCGCTGCTCGTATTCTTCCTTATCGGACACCAGGCTGAGGTAGAAATAGGCGCCGTCTATGAGCACGAAGATATTATCCGCCACCGTTTCGACGTCCTCCACATCCAGCACCCCGTCTGCGCGGCATTGCTCAATATGTCCGATCAGCATCGCCCGGAGCGAATCCAGCAGCTTTTTGTAAAGGTCCCGCACCTTCGCGTCGTGGAAGGCCATGGCATAGCAGCCATAGAACAAGCCGTCGTCGAAGAGCGCATTCCATTTTTTGGAGAAAATATTGCCGATGATTTCGAGCAGGGCTTTCCGCGAATCCTTCGAATGGGCGGCGCTTACCTTATAGATGAGTTTGTATTTGTCGAGAATATAATCGACCAGCCCGTACACCAGGTCTTCGCGCGTTTGAAAATAATGGATAATGAGGCTGGGGTTAATCTCCATCTTCGCCGCGATTTTGGCGATGGACGTATTTTCCAGGCCGTTCTTCTTGGCCAGGCTGTAAAACACTTTAATGATTTCCTTCTTACGGGCTTCTTTGAGGCTTTTTCTTCCCATTGGCGGTTCGGGGTGTAACGTATCGGCAATATACGGTTTTTTATGGAAACAGTAAGTGTGTTACTTGTTTGAAAATTAATTGAACATTCATTCAATTTATAATCACAATCAGGTAACTATTTTTTAATATTGACGTAACTTTTGATGAGGACATTTGCATTCCCAAAATGCCCCAAAAGTGGCTAACCTTTAACTTTTACTTATGATGAAAAGTGTACCCAGACCTTACTACGCAAGGCTGCTGCGAAGCCTGCAATTGGTTGTGATTTTTGCGCTCGGCGCCGTCGCACCTGCGTTCTCACAAACGACCCTCCGTGCCGGTGGCAACGGCAAAGTCACCGGAAGCGTGACCGACGGGAAGGAACTCCTGCCGGGCGTGAATGTGGTGATCAAAGGCTCCCAGAGGGGAACCATTACCGATCAGAAGGGACAGTATTCTCTCGATGGCGTTTCCGGTACCGACATTCTGGTGTTTTCCTACATTGGCTACAAAACACATGAGGAACTCGTAAAAGGCCGCAGCGAAATTTTCGCGACGATGCAGGCCGATCTCGGGAATCTCGAAGAAGTAGTCGTGATCGGCTACGGCGTCGAGAAAAAAGTGAACATTACCGGTGCCGTGGATCAGATTTCCGGCAAGCAGTTCGAAGCCAGGCCGGTAGCGAATGTGATGCAGGGCTTGCAGGGAGTGAGTCCGGGCCTGAACATTACTTACCAGAGCGGTACCCCCGGAACTGTACCGAACTTTAATATTCGGGGCTTTACATCTATCAACGGTGGTGAGCCGCTATTTGTGATCGACGGGATCGCTGCGGCGAGCAGCACCGACCTGCTCCGCTTGAACCCTTCCGATATTGCGAGCTTTTCGGTATTGCGCGATGCGGCGTCGGCGGCCATTTATGGTTCCCGGGCTGCATTCGGCGTGGTGCTGATCACCACCAAGCAGGGCGGGAGAGGCAAGCAGTCCATTACGTATAACAACTTCTTCTCCTGGGGCCAGCCGACGGTACTTCCCAAACCGGTCACCGACCCTTATATTTTTTCGCGGGTGCTCGAAACGTCTACCGATAACACACCCTGGGACTACGTCAATTATTCCGACGAATATTATGCCTGGGCCAAAGAGCGGTCGGATAACCCGGCCACACCCGACACGCGTATAGACCCGTCCGATCCGACCAAATGGGCTTATATGGGGAGCAATAATTGGTATGACTACTTTTTCAACAAAAGAAGCTTTTCTCAAAACCACAGCATTGCATTCACCGGGAGCGCCAAAACGGCCAGTGACCGCAATGTAGGTTATTATATTTCAGCGGACTACAACCGCGAAGGTGGCCTGAATAAACTGACTGACGATTACTGGAACCGCTATTCATCGCGCGCCAGGCTGGATTTTACGCCTTTGAAGTGGCTGAAACTCGATAACAACCTTTCCATATACCGCACCGAGCGCGCCGTGCCGACTGCCGATATTACCGATATTTACTACCTGCAACCCACGCAGGTGGCTGTGAACCCCGATGGTACCTGGGCCAATACGGCAGCGGGGCGTCTCGCCGCCAAACTGAAAGACGGTGGGAAGAAGAGGGAAGATATGTTCGGATTTCAGAATGTTTTTCGCGGCATCGCGACCGCTTTGAATGGTGATCTGCAAATTACCGGGTCGGCGAGTTTCAAACGGGAACAATGGAAATACCACCAGGATGAGCTCATTTATGAGATCGGTTATGGGCCGGGGGATATCCGGAAAAGCGATGGTACCGGCTTTGTGATGGACAAGTCCGGAACCCTGGTCAACAATGTGCTCGATCTTTTTGGGAATTATACCAAAACCCTCGGAATGCACCGGATCAGCCTTCTGGCCGGCTATAACCAGGAGTACTACGGATACAATACGACCCAGGCGCAGAAACCGGGGGTTATTTCATCCACGTTGCCCTACCTGAGCGTGACGAGCGGCAACGCAAAAGCCTTCGGTGGGGACAGCAGCTACGCAACCCGCAGCTATTTCGGTCGGATTAACTACACTTTTAAAGACCGCTACATTATCGAGGGGAATGGCCGTTACGACGGATCTTCGCGGTTTCCTTCCAGTAACCGCTGGGGATTTTATCCTTCGGTTTCTGGGGCGTGGATCGCCAGCTCCGAATCTTTCGTGAAAGAGGCCTTGCCGTTTATTCCTACTTTGAAACTCCGTGCGTCGTACGGCCAGCTGGGGAACCAGAACGTAGCCTACTACGATTACCTGCAGGCATTGCCGACGGGGCTTTCGGGATACCTGATCGGCGGTGAGCGACAAACTATTATTACAGGATCGCCAAAGTTGGAAATCAATCCGGCGAACTATACCTGGGAGCGCGTATCCACCCTGAACTTCGGTGCAGACCTGGGTGTGTTGAAAGACCGCCTGACGCTCGGCTTCGATTATTACATTCGTAACACCGACAAAATGCTTACCGGAGGGCAGGAGCTGCCCGGTGTACTGGGTACAACGGTGCCCAAGCAAAATGCCGCGGACCTGCAAACGAAGGGCTGGGAGCTGACCCTGGGCTTCAACGACGCTTACACGGTGGGTGCCAAGCCATTGTCAATTAGCGCGAAGCTCATCCTGTCCGATTCGCGTTCATTTATCACCCGTTTCAAAAATGACCAGGAATCCTTTTCAGCCAACTACCGCAAAGGCCAGGAAATCGGTGAAATTTGGGGGCTTACCAACGACGGCCTTTTCAAGAATGCCGACGAGACCGCAAAACTGGACGAAACGGACATCGTTCCCTGGGGGGCGCTCGAAATCGTGCCCGGCTGGCCTAAATACAAAGACCTGGACGGAGATGGACGCATCTCGCGCGGCGTCTCAGCCAAAAACCCCAAAGATCTGTCGATCATTGGAAACACTACGCCACGTTTTCGCATCGGTTTCAACCTGAATGCCGATTGGAATGGGTTCGATTTCTCCGCGGTGCTGCAAGGAGTTCTGAAAGGCGATTATTATCCGCAGCATTATCTGTATTGGGGGCCTTACCAGCAGCCTTATGCAAACGTGTACCCCTGGAACCTCGACTACTATCGCGGTCAGGCGGATTCGGAGCAGCAACGCGCGAAGCATTCGAAATCCTATATCGATGCGGGCCTTGCCGATGCCAATACGAATGCGGGTATGCCGGTGCTGCAATCCTGGCTGGCGGATAACAACTACGGATCGGGCCTCGATATTCCGCAAACCAGGTATTTGCTGAACGCCGCTTATCTCCGCGTGAAAAACCTGACGATCGGTTACAGTTTGCCTTCATCACTGCTGCAAAAGCGTAACATCAGCCGGGTAAGGGTGTTCGCGAGCGGTGAGAATATTTTCGAATTCTCGCAACTCAAAAAGTATTTCGATCCCGAGGTCATTACGGGTAGCGACACATTCAAAAGTTCAAAGGGTTTCTCCTATCCATTCCAGCGCAAGTTCGCATTCGGTGTGAATGTCGAATTCTGATCCCCATTTTAATCCGTATTACAGATGAAAAAACATATTTTAATGCTGTCCCTGCTTGTCGCGGCCAGCGCTTGCAACGAGGATTTTTTAGACAGATATTCTCAGACGAAAATCGCTCCGGAAGTATTTTTCAATAACCAGCAGGACCTGGCGCTTTACGTCAACGGGTTGTTGAGTATGCCGGGTATCGGTTCTTACCTCAACGACCAGGACACGGACAACGCAGCCACCACCGGCGCCGTGGAAATGAAAGTGGTGATGACTGGCTCGCCAAGCTCGCAAACGATCAGCGGCGGCTGGGATTGGGGCCGGCTTCGGAACATCAACTATTTTCTCGACAATTTTCACAAGGCCCAGGTAGCGCCCGATATCAAAGCGCATTACGCCGGTTTGGCCCGCTATTACCGGGCGCAGTTTTACCTCGACAAGGTGGCCCGGTTTTCTGATGTGCCCTGGTATTCCAAAACCTTGACCGACGTCGACGAGGATTTATATAAAACACAGGACCCGCGCACGCTGGTCATGGATAGCGTGATGGCCGATCTGGCCTATGCAGCGGCGAATGTCGCGGAGACCACCGACAAAAGGCAGCTGGTTTCCACGGGTACGCCCGACAAATGGGCGGTGATGACCCAGTATGCGCGTACGGCACTCTATGAAGGTACCTATCGCAAATATCACCCGGAGCTCAACTTGCAAGCGACAGCCGGCAAGTTTCTGGAAACCGCAGCGACCATATCAGCAGCCATTATGGATTCTGGTAATTTCAAAATATCCAACACGGGTAAGCCTGCTGCCGACTATGCCGCGCTGTTCAACAGTGGCGACCTTAGTACGAATGACGAAGTGATTCTGATCAATATCTATGACCAGGCAAAACAGGCGGGGGGCAATGTTAACAGCACCGTTTTCGGCGATTACGAGCAGGCGCCCTCGCGTGACCTGGTGCAGACTTACCTGATGAAGGACGGCTCCCGCTTCACGGATATTGCAGGTTATCAGCAGTTTGGTTTCGTGAAGGAATTCGAAAACCGCGATCCGCGCCTGGCCCAAACCCTTGTGTACCCGGGCTGGGTGCGCATGCCTGAAGTGTCGCCTTACATTCAGCGGCTGAATAAGAACTTTACAGGTTACCACCAGTTGAAGGGCTATATGAATACCACCGAAAACAACGCCCTGAACGGCGCCGATTTCCCGGTTTACCGTTATGCGGAAGTGCTTCTTACCTATGCCGAGGCAAAGGCCGAACTGGGAACGCTGACGCAGGTCGACCTCGATAAATCGGTGAAGTTGATCCGGACCCGCGCAGGCATGCCGGATCTGCTCCTGAGCGAGGCTAATGCGAAACCTGACGCCTTTTTGGCAGCCAAATATCCAAATGTAACGGGCGCCAACCGCGGGGTGATCCTCGAAATCCGCCGTGAAAGGCGGGTGGAGTTTGCCTTCGAAAACCTCCGTTTTGACGACATAATGCGCTGGCAGGCAGGGAAGTTGCTGACAGCGATCCCGGAAGGAATGTATTTCGCAGGTTTGGGTAAATTTGATATGACGGGCGATGGCGTGGAGGATATTATCCTGATCGATAAATCCAAAACGATTCCTGACGAAAAGAACAAGGAAAAGAACAAGCTGGGCGTCCCGCTGGTGTATTACCGCACAGGCGCCATAGGCGAGGACGTGACCGTGTACCTCAAAAACGGCAATGCCGGCGGTACAATGGTGACCGAAACTGCTGTGCGTAAATTCGAAGACCCGAAATATTATTACAGACCGATCCCTCAGAAAGAAATGCTGCTGAACCCGAAGTTGAAGCAGGTTTTTGGGTGGAATTAATTTAAAACCAATACAATGAACAGACGTTCCTGGATCCGTAACACCGGATTGCTCACGGCTGCTTCGGTAACTGGCCCGGCTACACATGCCGGGCTTGTTGCCGATAAGCCGGTACTGAAAATCGCTCACATTACCGACGTGCACATCCGAGGGGGCGACGACGCGCCCAACCGTTTCAAAAAGTGCCTCGCCGACGTTTTGAAGCACAACCCCAATTTCTTTCTTAATGGCGGGGACTCCATTCATGCCGCAGATTACAAGGATGTTACCCGTGAAACGATGCTGGGTTACTGGAAACTTTGGGACGAATGTACGGCGACCCTGAAAGGCTACGAAATCCACAGCTGCATCGGGAACCACGATCCCTGGTGGGCGGCGCCTTCCAAAGACGATGAAATGTATGGCAAAAACTATGTGGTGAAGCGGCTCAAAACGCCGGGCCGTTATTACAGTTTTACCCAAAAGAACTGGCATTTCGTGATCCTCGACGGCAACAATGAGCACGTGTCGCTGGACGACGAGCAATATCAATGGCTGGAAGCCGACCTTGCCAAACTGGCGCCGGGCACTTTTGTGGTCCTGATGTCGCATTACCCGATCCTGGGTGCTACGCCTATGCTCGCAGGCGGAGGAGGGCACTCCGATTATAAAAAGCTGAAAAATCTGTTTTATAAACACCGCGATAAGGTGCGCATCTGCCTCAGCGGGCACCAGCATTTGCAGGACCATACCGAGTACAACGGCGTTCAATACTGCTGCAACGGCGCTATGAGCGGTTTCTGGTGGGAAAAAGGCGATGCGGAATCTGCCGGGCCTAACTACTACCAGGAAACCCCTCCGGGATATGCGATGCTCGAATTGTATGCGGATGGGCGGGTTGTCAATACGTATTTTCCGCATCGGTATTAGGGGGGCAATGGTAGTCAGGTATTGTCAAGTGTAGTCAAGTGTAGTCAAGTGTAGTCAAGTGTGGTCAGGTATTGTCAGGTATAGTCAGGGGTGGTCAGGTGTTGTCAAGTGTTGTCAGGTGTTGTTTTGACCAGTAGTAAATGCCGTTAGGCATGTGATATTGGTAGAAGACGCGATGAATCCGGTTTCGCCAAAAATGCCGTGAGGCATG
>DATMSL010000571.1:0-6052 GCA_035565435.1 Dyadobacter sp.
ATTGTCAAAATGACAAATAAAAATTTTCAACAAAAACCCTGCAAGCCAATGCGCTACTTTTTACTGAACAAGAGAAACCGGCTCTGCACATTAGCGACTATGGGATGGCCGCTGATGTTGGCGATGACGTTGGCTCCAGCCGACGGCGCCCGTGCATCGGAAAATGATTTGAACAGGCTCGTCCGCCAGGTCGTTGCCGACGTGGAAGTGACCGGAAAGGTCACGGGGGAAGCCAGCGATGCATTGCCGGGAGTGAGTATCCTTATTAAAGGCACCACGCGCGGAACGATCGCCGACGAGAACGGGAATTTCAGGATTACCATCCCGGAAAATGAGCAAACGGTGCTCGTGTTTTCGCTGGTAGGTTATGCTTCCAAAGAGGTGGTGGTAGGAAACCAGAAGATCATCAACGTGTCGCTCGCGCCCGATCATAAAGTACTAGAAGAAGTGGTAGTAGTCGGTTACGGAACGCAGCGCAAGCGGGACGTGACCGGCTCGGTGGTTTCGGTAAGCGAATCGACGCTCAAAGAGGTGCCTGCGCCGAACCTGATCAGCCAGCTCAAGGGCCGGGCGGCGGGGGTGTCCATTATCAGCAATGGCAGCACGCCCGGTTCCCAGGGACAGATCAGGATCCGGGGTAACCGTACCCTGACGACCAGTTCCGGATCGAGCGACGGCCTCGACGGTCCGCTCGTGGTAGTCGACGGCATCCCGTTCGGAGGTTTGAACGACATCAACCCCGACGATATCCTGAGCCTGGAAGTATTGAAAGATGCTTCCGCAACGGCGATTTACGGTTCGCGCGGCGCGGGCGGGGTAATCCTCGTGACGACCAAAAGAGGGAAGGTCGGCAAGCCGGTATTCAGCTACGACGGCTACCATGGCGAGACGCGCATAATGGGTAAATTCAACGTGATGAATGGTGCCGAATATGCCCAGTTTAAAGCGGATGCGGCCAAATACAACCGTACCAGTCCGGGCACGTCAGGCTATTTGCTCACGCCGAAAGAACAGGAGGCACTCGACAAGGGTGTATCCACCGACTGGCAGGACCTGATCTACAAGCCCGGTTTCATGTCCAATCACCAGCTCGGTATGCAGGGCGGCGTTGAAAACACGCAATACTCACTGGGTTTGGGGTATTTCAATGAAACAGGTATTATCCCTAATCAGAATTTCCAGCGCTTCAACCTTCGCGCGACCATCGATCAGCGGATCGGGAAGAATATCAAGATCGGACTGAACACGCTTAATACCCTTACCTACCAGAACACGCCCGGCGGGGGCGGGGTACCGGGCGGGCTCGTGCGCCTGACGCCGCTGGCTTCGCCTTACAATGCGGATGGAAGCGTGAATATGTTCCCGTCCGAAGGCTCCATCGACGCTGCCGGCGTGAGCCCGCTCACGATCATGACCAAGAAGGATTCGTACCTCGGCCGTACGCGCTCGGTGCGGACGTTCAACAGCCTGTACGCGGAGGTGAACATTCTGCCGGGTTTGAAATACCGGTTTAATGCCGGTTTGAATTTCAGCCAGTCGAATTACAATGGCTATAATGGCCCGCTGACGTACTTCAACTCAGCGACGGTGCAATCCTCATCGACTGCCGAGATCAGCAATACCGAATACTGGGATGTGAATCTACAGCATTTGCTCTATTACGACAAGACCTTTGCCGATAAGCACAAACTGGGCTTCACTGCATTGTATGAATACACCAAGAACCACTCGCTGGGCAGCCGTTTCACTGTGACGGGCGTACCGGCGGATTATATCAAAACATCCAACTTCTCACTGGCGTCCGGTCAGCCCGTCGCGAACTCGGATTTTGGTAACTCGTTTTCGGAAACCGGGCTGCTTTCGTACATGGGAAGGCTCAATTATAGCTACGATGACCGCTATTTGCTGACAATGACCTTGCGCAGGGACGGTTCTTCCACTTTGTCGCCCGGTAACCAGTATTTCAACTATCCGGCCATCGGCGTCGGCTGGAATGTGATCGAAGAAGGGTTTATGAAAAGTGTGGATTTTGTTTCGAACCTGAAACTGCGTGGCGGCTGGGGCGTGTCGGGGAACCGCAACGTGGGTGCCTACTCGACGCTGGGCGCATTATCGGCCGGATATTACAACTTCGGAACGGGTACCGCCGGGCAGCAGCTGGCTTATACCGTCACGAGCCTCCCGGCGAGCAACCTGAGCTGGCAATCGACATCGCAGGTGGATATAGGCGTGGATTTCGGTTTTCTGAATAACCGCATTACCGGTTCGGTGGATTGGTACCACCAGAAAACCAAGGATATTTTGCTGTCAGTACCGCTTCCGCCGAGCAATGGCGCCGGTTCTACCCTGAAAAACCTGGGGAAAACCGAGGGTAAGGGGCTGGAAGTAGCCGTTACTTTTGAGATTGCCAGAAAACCGAAAGGGTTTAACTGGAGCGTAGACGCGACCTATTTCTTCAACCGCGAGAAAATCACCCAGCTCACCACGCCGCAGGAAAAAGCCAATCTCGGCGCAGGATGGTTCGTAGGGCAGCCGCTTTCAGTGATTTATGATTACAAAAAACTGGGCATCTGGCAGCTCGCCGACGCGGAGAATGGTACTTTGGCCAAGCAGGTGTCGCCTGTGCAGTATCCGGGGCAGATCCGGGTCGAGGATTTGAATGCGGACGGCAAAATCGACGCGAGCGACCGCCAGATCCTGGGTAATTTCCAACCCAAATGGGAGGGTGGCCTTACCAACCGTTTCAGTTTTAAAAATTTCGACGCGTCGATCGTCACCTATGCGCGGATGGGTATGAAAGTGCTTGTGCCTTATCTGACAGGTAATTCCACAGGTTCGGGCGGGTTTGCATTCTTCAACCAAAGCCGGGTTAACCAGGTGAAAACGGATTACTGGACCGATACCAACCCGACCAACGCATTCCCGGCACCGGATGCCAGCAGTGCGGTCGCCAACTTCGGTTCGACGCTCGGGTATTACGACGGCTCGTTCATCAAATGCCGGAGCATCAACCTCGGGTATACTTTCGCGAGCGACGTGATCAAGAAGATCGGCGCGTCGTCGGCCCGCATTTACGTGAACCTCACCAACCCGTTCATCATCTACTCACCGCTCGTGAAGGATAACCTGGCGATCGATCCGGAAGGAAACAGCTATGCCAGCGGACAGTCGACGCTGAACCCGCAGGGAGCCAGCGAGCGTGGCGCGCCGGAACGACAAATCGCCGTAAACCTCAATAATCCGCCGGTAAGACAATTCACCGTGGGCGTAAACCTTAAATTCTGATCCGACTATGAAATCCATCAAAATATTCATCACCGCCGGCATGGTCGCATTGCTGAGCTCCGGTTGTGAAAAAGTACTCGAAGAACATCCGCAATCCCAGATTGTCCCCTCGTATTTCAACAGTCCGTCGGGCGTACTCGGCGGCATCGCCGGGGTGTACAACGACATCCGCAGCCAGTGGGGGACCGAAGGTTTTACCGTCGAAATGCAGGCCGGGACCGACGAGTTTATCCAGGGCCTCAGTGCGGGAACACCCATTCCTTATACTTATAATGGGTTGAACGGCAGTAACTTCGGTTCGGCCTGGGGTGTTGCGTTCCAGGATATCAACACCTTGAACGGCGTGCTGCAATACGGGCAGACCATCGACCTGCCCGAGGCGACCCGGAAGCAATACCTTGCACAAGCCAAGTTCCTCAGAGCGTTCTGGTATTTCTACCTCGTGCAAACCTGGGGCGACGTGCCCTTGCATACCGAATTTATCACGGTGCCGTCGCAAGCGGCAAGCCGCCAGCCCGCAGCGCAGGTGTATGAGTTGATTATTAAAGATTTAACAGAAGCTGCGGCCGATCTGCCCAACCAGCCTACTGCGCCGTTTTTGGGCAAAGCGGCTACCAAATCTGTGGCGCAGTTCCTGCTTGCCAAAGCATACCTCACACGGGGCTGGCTGAACAACACCGCAGCGGATTTTACCAAAGCAGCTGCATTATGCGACGAGATCATCGCCAACAAATCGGCTTACGGGCTGGATCTCTGGCAGGATTACGGTGATGCATTCGTGCCTGCCAACGACTATGGAAAAGAAACCATGTTCGTGAGTGACCACGTCCTCGATCCTAAATATGGTTATTACAATGTCGGCGGCGCGGCCGGCGGCGGCGCGGCCCAGAATCTTTCGCCTTGGTTTACGAACTGGAATTACCCCAACAACAGTGGTATCAATTCCTTCAAGAACGCCGCGGGAGGGTTTGTGAACAGCGGCACGTCGGGCATGATCCGTGATTCATATTATGGTCGTCCGTATATCCGCATGCGCCCTAACTCCGACAAATGGCCTACCGGCCCGCACGCAGGCAAGAACTACTTCCTCGACCAGGCATTTACCCACCGGGATGTGGATTCGCGTTTTGCCAGCTCCTTTTATACTGTTTATATTTCCAACACTTCCATTACCAATGCAGCCAATGCGTCGAATAACAGCCGCGGGATCGGTTACACTACGGTGGTAGGACAGGACACCGCCGTGTGGCTGCCGGACTACGAGGTACCCGGTGCGCCGCAGTTTGTCGGTACCCGGCCATTCAAGGGCATTGTGGTGCCGCCGAGCCTGTGGAACAACGGAATTTTCCCGGCATTGAAAAAATTCATGGATCCGAGCCGTGGGGCTAATTTCAATGATCCTTCGACGCGTCCTTGTGTTTTGTACCGTTTTTCGGACGTGTACATGACCGGTGCAGAGGCGTATTTCAAAGCCGGTGACGCTGCGAAAGCCGCCAGTCTGATCAACGTCGTGCGGCAGCGTGCGGCATTCCGCAAGAGCAATACCACCGCTCAGAATGCGGCTGCCGTCGCCGCGATGACTATCACCGCCGCGGACGTTACGCTGGATTTTATCCTCGACGAGCGCAGCCGCGAGTTTTTTGGAGAATGGCAGCGCTGGCATGACCTCGTGCGGACGCGTTCACTCGTACGCCGCGTGCAGGAGTGGAACCAGGAGGCAGCACCTTACGTGAAAGATTTCAATATGTTAAGGCCAATTCCTCAGTCACAGATCGATAGAGTAGTGGACGGACCTGCTTTTCCACAAAATTCCGGATATTAAACCTTATTAATCAGCCTATTCATATGATCCGCAGCTTTTTATCGGTCGGTTTCATGGCCCTGGCGGCAATTGGCAGCATTGGCCTGGAAACGGGCCTTTGCCAGCAAGCCAAAGTGAAACCGTTGGTCAGCGACCTGTTCACCGCCGACCCGTCCGCGCATGTTTTTAATGGTAAAATTTACATTTATCCTTCCCATGATATCGAGGCCAATGTGCCTCAGGACGATGAGGGCGGCCATTTCAATATGCAGGATTACCATGTGTATTCGATGGACGCAATCGGTGGAAAGGTGACCGACCACGGCGTGGTGCTGGATTTGAAAGATATTCCCTGGGCAGGGCGCCAGTTGTGGGCGCCGGATGCCGCATTCAAAAACGGTACTTACTATTTGTACTTCCCGGTCAAGGACAAGCAGGATGTTTTCCGCATTGGCGTGGCTACTTCGAAATCGCCTGCGGGGCCTTTCAAAGCGGAGCCCGAACCTATTCCGGGCAGTTACAGCATCGACCCGGCCGTTTTTACCGATACCGACGGGCAGAGCTACATGTACTTCGGCGGTATCTGGGGCGGGCAATTGCAGCGCTGGCATTCGGGGAAGTACGACAAAACGCTTTCTACGGACCTAGGGAAAGGGCACGATCAGGAACCCGCATTGAGCGCCAAAATGGCTAAAATGAGCAGCGATATGCGCACATTTGCCGAAACGCCCCGCGATGTGCAGATTCTGGATGAGCAGGGTAAGCCGCTGCTTGGCGGAGACCACGACCGCCGGTTTTTCGAAGGGGCATGGATGCATAAGTTCAACGGCAAATACTATTTTTCGTATTCCACCGGCGACACGCATTTGCTTTGCTATGCCGAAAGCAACTCACCTTACGGGCCATTTACTTACAAAGGGGTAATTATGAAACCGGTAGAAGGCTGGACGACCCACCATTCTATTG
>DATMSL010000572.1:0-5461 GCA_035565435.1 Dyadobacter sp.
GAACCAGATCCAGTCCGATCTTGCGAAAATCAATCAATATCTTCAATAAAACCTGACAACTAAATCACAATGGCAACACCAGATTTCACCCAGATCGGCGGCTCGCAGGAGGATCACTCCAAGAAGTCCTATTGGAGCCGACCGGAAGGCATTACTTCCCTACTTTTTCTGGGAGGTGTAGGGGCCGTGGTACTTTATTTCTGGAATAAAATCGCGGCTTTCCTGATCGAAGTTACCCAAAAAACGTTATACCTCGGTTTCCTGATGGCCATCCTGGCCCTCGTGATCTTCCTGCTGACGAGCAAAGATGTACGCACAGCGGCGTTCTTCCTGTTCAAATCGCTAATGCGCAGCATTACCGGACTCATTATCAAGCTGGATCCGATCGCGATCATGAAAATTTACGTCGACGACCTGAAAGAAAAGCGTGAAAAAATGCAGGGGCAGATCAATACCCTGGCCGGCCAGTTGGTGAAGCTAAACAAGAATATCAACGAAAATAACGAGCGCATCAAACAAAAATTCGCAGAAGCCAACAAGGCAAGCACCATGCTCGACCGCCCTGGAATGAAGGAAACCGCGTCGCTCGCAACGATTGAAGGCGCTGGTTTACAGGAAATGAACGAGAAGCTTCTCCCCTTGCAGCGGAATATGAAGACTGTGCTGGAATTTATGGAAAAAGTAAATAAGAGCGCAGATTACATTATTAAAGAAACTGAGATTAAAGTTAAACTCAAAGAAGCAGAGTATAGAATTGTAAAAGAAAGCTCCAATGCATTGCGTACGGCAATCAGCATTTTCAAAGGTAATCCCGACAAGAAGTTCTATTTCGACGAGTCGATGGAATACATCCAGGACGATATGAGCCAGAAACTGGGAGAGATGAAACGTGCGATGGATTTGTCACTGGACTTTATCAATGGCGTGGATGTGCAGAATGGCCTGCTTTCCGACAAAGGCCAGGCCATGCTGGAAGCTTACAACTCGGGCCAGTTTAAGCTGATCCAGCTGGATTCGCCGGCACCTGCTACCCGCTCGATAGATACGCCGAAAGATTCGAGCTATAAAGGCTTACTGGATTGATAATTCTTCATTTATTCGCTTCATATTTCTCATTTTACACATCATAACTACATGAAAAGACTAACAGTTGCCGGCCGGTTGATCATCACCGCGCTCATTTTGGGGGCCATTTTCGTGGGGTACAAGTACCTCGGCGGAGAGAAAGCCATGAACCAGATGGCGGAAGATCAGGCAAAAAGCCCTCAGACAGAAGCCACAACCGACGGCACCGCGTCGGATCCGGGCACTTCATCGAACAGCGAAGCCACCGCTGATGGCGGGAGCGCATTTACGTACACGCCGCCCGCGCCTGTGGACGGGAAGTTGAAAGGCGTCGTCGAGCTCGGTGCCAGCGGCTTCAACTCATTTATCATTACTGTCGACAAGGATAAACGCTGGAAGCTCGAAAAGTCAGAGTTTGGAAACAGCCTCGTAACCGAGAATATGGCCACCGACGAAGACGTGCGCATTGGTTTGAAAAAGTACATCGGTACCATGCTTGATTATGGCGTAGGTAGCAAAGACATCCACTTCGTAGTAAGCTCAGGCGCTGCGAAAGCGGAAGTAACGACTAAAATTACCCGCGTTTTGAAGTCGCTCGGATACGTTGTAAACCAGGTAACTGCCGAGCAGGAAGGCCAGCTGGCGTTGAAATCGGTACTGCCTGCCGAATATGCGGACAAAGCATTCGTGGTGGACATTGGCTCAGGTAACACCAAGATCTCCTGGATCGACGGTGGTAAAATTTCAGCGCTGGAATCCTACGGAGCGAAATACTTCCAGGACGGAACCGACGATTCGAAAGTTTACCAGGAAGTGAGCGCCAAGGCGAAGCAGGTACCTGCCAGCCTGCGCAATACATGCTTCATCATCGGCGGCGTACCGTTCGAAATGGCGAAAGAAGTGCGCAAAGGCAAAGAACGCTACACCACACTGAGCGCTCCCCTGGCCTACTCGAAACTGACCAACGCCAAATCCAAAGCGGGAGTAAACATTTATAAAGCAGTAACCGACGCCACCGGCTGCCAGCAATTCGTTTTTGACTGGGACGCTAATTTTACGATCGGATTTTTGCTTGGGCTTTAATTAGAGGGAGGAAAGGACGATGGAGGAAAGGGAGGATGGAAATCCTTCTCCTTCCCTCCTTTTTCCTTCCCTCCTTTTTCCTTTCCTCCCTTTCCTCCATTCTCCTTTTTAAGAAAATGACGCTGCAACAATTCTTCGCCTCCGTTTCGTCCAATCCGTGGCCTGCGGTAGTTTACTTTTTGATACTCCCATTTACGGCGTGGGTGGTGGGGATGGCGGCCGACGGTAGCCGGGACATCAAATTCTGGGGCGTCATTTACGCGATTCTCGTTTATGCCGTCTGCATTCCCGGCATCTTCGCGGTTACGCTCAACATCTACCTTTTCCTCTTCGAACGCCAGAGCATCTGGCAAGCCAATATCGTTTTGCAGTATTTGCCTATCATTTCAATGGCCATTACCTTGATGCTTATCAAAAGTAAGATCCCATTCTCCCTGATTCCCGGTTTTGGGAAAATTTCAGGATTTCTTACCTTGATTGCAGCGCTCATTGGCGTGATGTGGTTTTTTGACAGAATCCACTTAGTAGCATTCACTTACGTTCCATTTTCGATCATTTTAATCGGTTTTGTACTCACTCTGCTAGCCATCAGGTTTGCATGGAGCAAATTGTTCTGAACAACGGCACGTATATTCAAATCTCCGTCAGCGACGAGCAGAAGTTTTTTACCCGCCAATTAGTGAACCATTCGATAATTCATCATCACATCTCGAACATTTGGGATAAAAATGAAGACCGCCTCGCGCAGACGCGCATGATGCGCTTCACAGGCACGCTCGGGGAAGTCGTGTTCGCCGACTGCTATCACCTCCCCCGCCCAGCCCGCTCCTTTGGCGCTACCGACGGCCAGGACTGGGGCCAGGATTTTCTCATCCGCTCCGATACCGAAGATTTCGCCGTCGACATCAAATCCATGAAACGCCGCTCCGGCAGGTTGGCCGGCGACTACGTTTTGAACATCCCTTCCTCCCAGCTTCACAAACCCGGCTCCAAAACCTCGCATTACTTCTGTATTTCATTCCACCAGTCCCAAACCGAAGGCACCATTGCTTCGTTGCTCGGGTTTATCGACAAACAGGCGCTGGAAAATGGCGAGATCGGAACGCTGTTCCGCGCGGGTACAAAGCGAACCAGATCCGACGGAAGTGCATTTGCCTTCAACGAATCGACCTACGAAGTGCTGTTTTCAGACATCGCGCCTCCGGTGGTAACTAATTCGCTCCGCAGGATAAAGAGGTTCAGATTGTGTGAATTGAAATGACTAGCTTTTGTTCGTAATTTTGAATAACACTCCATCAATTGCTGCAAATTATGAAAGCTACGAAAGATCCGAAGGTAAAATTGACGCTAACGTTGAGGAAGTCTGCCGTCGAAAATGCAAAGGAATACGCCGGGAAGCATCACACTTCTTTATCCTTTTTGGTTGAAGAGTACCTTGGCCGATTTCAAGAGCCCAAATCTGATGGCAAACGTAAAGCCGAAATTATCAGTAGCATGTTTGGCTTTCTCAAAGATAGCCCAATGGCTAATATGACCGATCGGGAAATCAAAGACATGATGATGAAAGACAAATATGGCCTATGAGATTGTTTCTCGACACCAATGTGCTCGTAGACCATGCTTTAATTCGGAAAACTGGTCAGCCATTCGAAGCTGAAATCATACTAGAATGGGCAGCCTACAACGAAATTCCAATGTTCGTCTCACCGGGCTGCATTTATACATTTGTCTATCTTTTACAGAAAAACGGGATCAGGAAGGATGCATTGAAACAACAGTTATGCTCTTATCTTGAAGTTCTAAATATTTCGCATATTGATACCCAATGCTTTATCAATGGCTTACAATCTGACTTCACCGATATTGAAGATTCGTTTCAGTATTTTTCTGCATTGGAGTCGAACTGCGATTTCCTTCTTACTACCAATCTCACCGATTACCGTTGCGTAGACAATGCGAACATTACCGTAACTTCGCCTCAAAATTTTCTGACCACAGTCCTCAAAAAACAAAAAGGCATCGACTTCTAAATGGCTTCACAAACACGCACGTATGCGCGCAAAAAATTGCTGGGCCAGGTTTATACGCCTCTCCATATTGTGGAGAAAATCTTGCGGCATTGCAGCTTTTATGAGGCTGATTTGACTGGAAAACGCATCCTCGACCCGGCTTGCGGCGATGGGCGCTTTTTGGTTCCTATGGCAGAATTTATCATTCGGAATACGCCACGGGAGGAGCTTGCAGGCAGACTACGGCAATTGCACGGCTGGGATATCGATAAAAAAGCATTGGAGCAATGCCGTGAAAACCTGGATGCGCTTGTGGCGCCATTAGGTATTGAAGTGGATTGGAATTTGCGGAAATGCGATGCGTTGAAGCAATGGCGTTCGAGGGAAAAGTTTGATCTGATCGTAGGTAATCCGCCTTATATCCGCATTCAGCATTTGCCTGAACCTCAGCGGAAGTATATTCAAAAGCATTATTCATTTTGCAGCACCGGATCGACGGATGCATTCATTGCCTTCTTTCAACTAGCCTCTAAGCTGCTGGCTGACAATGGTATATGCGCGATGATCACGCCCAATTCTTACTTGGTTTCAGAGTCGGGAGGGCCGCTTCGCAGGTATTTTCATAAAAAAAGGAATTTACGGCACATTACCAATTACCGCACAGTACCCGTTTTTGGAGCGGCTTCTACCTACCCTGCTATTACAATTTTCGGAGGCGAACCGGGCGATCACTTTCGGTTTGAGCATTGTTTGAATAATCGCTTTGAGTATGAAGGCCGCGATATTCCGCATTCCGAACTGCGGATTGACATTCCATGGCAGCTTTCTGTCCAGGCGCAAACAGAACAGCAAGGACAGCGACTGGGTGATATTTGTAAAATCTCGGTAGGGATAACGACGCTGGCTGATGGCTGTTACCTCTTCACGATCATCAGCGAAAAGAATGGTTTGGTGTATGCCAAAAACAAGAACGGCTTCTTCACACACCTTGAAAAGGATTTGCTAAAACCGATCATCAAAGGCTCGAAGTTAAAAGGTGCCGACGATACGGTGACGGAATATATTTTGTTCCCCTACCAAAAAGACAAGTCTGATAAACAGCGTATTATCCCGGAAGAAACGCTTAAAACTGATTTTCCTCAAACATATTCCTATCTGCTTAAAGTAAAATCCGAACTGGATCGTCGTGATAATGGGAAGCCCAATGCAGTGGCTTGGTACGCATTCGGGCGGGCGCAGGGGCTGGATAATGCATTTGGCAAGAAGATTATTTTCTCGCCGATGAACCGCGAGCCGAATTTCAT
>DATMSL010000573.1:0-6051 GCA_035565435.1 Dyadobacter sp.
CCCACTCATTGCCATGCTGTTTCGAAAAGGCCTAATTCTGGTTTTTTTGCTGTTGTTGTGTGATTGGTGTGCAGGCCAGGCTCCCGAGTTTTATAAGGATGTACAACCGATTATTCATGCCAATTGCGTTCCGTGCCACCGCGCAGGTGAGGCAGCTCCGTTTCCGCTGTTGACGTTCGAGGACGTTACCAAACGCTCCAAATTTATCAAACAGGTCGTCAGTTCGCGGTATATGCCGCCCTGGAAGGCCGACAACCATTACAACTCCTTCGCAAACGACCGCTCGCTGAGCGAAAAAGATATTAAAACGATTGTTGGGTGGATCGATGCCGGTACACCCAAGGGCAAGGCCAATGTAAAAGCCGAGCAGGAGTTGCAGGCACGTCTCGACGCGGGAACGGCTTATAAACGCAAGCCGGATCTTAAACTCAGCATGAAAGAGGCATTCATGCTGAAAGGCGATACCAAAGAGCGTTTCGTGATGTTCAAGATCCCGTTTGAAATGGCGGAGGAGGCGAATGTCGAGGCGATCGAGTTTACTTCCAATAACAAAAAACTCATCCACCACGCCAATTTCGCGATCCATCCCGTACCCGATGCGTCAGTTGACCTCCATAACACGGTCGATTTTGTGGATCTGAGCGGTCCGGAAGGTGACAAGTATTACGAATGGGTCAAGTACAAAAAGGAAATGACCTACTATGGCGGCTGGATCCCGGGGACGACGGTGGAAGCTTATCCCGAAGATATGGGCTGGATAATGCCCAAGCGGGGCGTGGTGCTACTCACGGTGCATTTCGGGCCCAGCTCGGTGGATGCACAAAGCATCGACGGCCTGAATGTGTTCTTCAAAAAGACTCCTATTAAACGTAAGGTAAAAGTAATCAGCCTGGGCTCGGGCGGGATCGGCGAAAAGGAGATCACCCCGCCGCTGATGATTTTCGCCAATGAGGTGAGCAGCTTCAAACTGCGGATTGCGAACAACCAACCCGATATTTCGCTCCTGTACGCTTGGCCTCACATGCACTATCTGGGCAAGGAGTTCAAAGCATATGCAACGCTGGCGACGGGCGATACCGTCGGCCTTGTACACGTGCCTGCGTGGGATTTCCGCTGGCAGGAGATTTACAAGTACAAAAAGCCGGTAATACTGCCAAAAGGGGCCGTGGTGACGGTGGAGGCTACTTACGATAATACGGCAAGTAACCCAGCAAACCCGCACAACCCGCCGCAGCTCGTGATGTCGACGGGTAATATGCGGAGCGATCAGGAAATGATGACGCTCATCCTGATGTATGTCGACAGGCAACCTGGCGACGACGAGCTTGTTTTCAAGTGGAATTGATTTTGATTGGTTTATAAACGGTATTGCATGGGTAAACTCTATTATCTGTTGTTTTTGCTGCCATTTTCCGTTTTCTCCCAACCTGTTTTCAAGAAATTGCCCCCGAAAGAAACCGGGGTGAATTTCACAAACCGGATCGAGGAGAACGATTCGCTGCACATTTTCCGGTATGAGTATCTCTACAACGGAAACGGGATCGGTGTAGGCGATTTCAATGGCGACGGCAAGCCCGATTTGTTCATTTCCGGCAATACTGTTCCTAATAAGCTGTTCCTCAATCGTTCACGGGAGGGAGGCATTGCATTTGAAGACGTAACCCGCAAAGCGAAGCTGGAAGGCAATGGTAAATGGGCAACAGGCGTGAGTGTCGCGGACGTAAATGGCGATGGCCTGGCGGATATCTATGTTTGCCACTCCGGGTTTTATCGGAAGCTGGCGGATAAGAACAATGAGCTGTTCATTAATCAGGGGCTGAAAGGGGGTGTGCCGGTCTTTAAGGAAGTAGCGGTGGAGGCGGGCTTGAATGCGATTGGGTCGCAGTCGACGCAGGCTGCGTTTTTTGACTATGACAGAGATGGTGACCTGGATATGTTCCTGCTCAATCACTCCAATCACACCGTCAATCCATTCCTGAATACGAGGGAAATGCGTGCAACACCGAACCCTTATTTCGGCAACCGGTTTTTCGAGAACGTAGGCGGGAAGGGGAAATTGAAATTCCAGGATGTGACGCAAAAAGCCGGTATTATCAACAATGCCCTGAACTTCGGGCTGAGTGTGGTGGTGACGGACATGAACCAGGACGGATGGCCCGATCTGTACACAACGAGCGATTACACGGAGGTGGATTGCTATTATGTAAACAACCGGAATGGTACATTTACCGAGTCGCTGCGAAAGTCGTTTACCCATGTTTCCAGATTTTCGATGGGGGCCGACGTGGCCGATTTCAATAACGACGGCCTGCCCGACGTGCTAACGCTCGATATGCTGCCCGAGGACAATCACCGTCAGAAGTTGCTCAAAGGTCCGGACGTTTACGACCAGTACCATTTGCTGCTCGACAGCGGATATTACCACCAGAATATGCGCAATATGCTGCATCTCAACCGTGGGGCCGATGAGGCAGGTAATGTGCGTTTCAGCGAAATAGGCCAGCTGGCGGGCGTAAGCAATACCGACTGGAGCTGGGCGGGCCTGATGGCCGATCTCGACAATGATGGGTGGAAGGATCTGCTCATTACCAACGGCTACTTACGGGATTTTACCAATATGGATTTCTTGAAATACACCGTGGCTGACGAACAAATGAAGGAAGCTGCCAAAGGTAACCTGAATTTCAAGACCTATGATCTGGTGCAAAAAATGCCGTCTAACAAGCTCAGGAACTACTTATTCCGAAACGCAGGCAAGCCGGGGAGCTTTGGGTTTGAGGATGTTTCTGAAAAATGGGGCATGAATGAATTGGCGGTTTCCAATGCGGCCGCCTATGCGGATTTTGACGACGATGGCGATCTGGACATGGTCATTTCGCATATCAACGATCCGGTTTCAATCTATCAGAATCAAACGAATAAAAAGGGCCTGACGCTGCGTTTGCTCGGCCAGAATGGCAACTCCCGGGCGTTCGGCGCGAAGGTACGCGTGTACGCAGGAGGAATCATGCAATACGCGGAGCTCTATCCGGTGCGCGGATACCAGTCGACGGTCACTACCGACCTGCATTTCGGCCTGGGTAATGCCGGCAAGGCCGATTCGGTGAAAATAGAATGGCCTTCTGGAAAAATTACATTCCTGGGCACTCAGGCGGCCGGGTTGCTGACATTGAATGAAGCCGAAAGTATTGATCCAGAGCCAAATGCGCCTGCTTCTGCTCCCTGGTTTCATAAAGTGGCTGCACAAACATCAGGGATCGATTTTGTGCACCAGGAGAATGATTTTGTGGATTTCAAAGTGGAGGTTTTATTGCCTTACCAGCTTTCACGGCTGGGGCCGGCATTGGCAAAGGGTGACGTGAACGGTGACGGCCTCGATGACGTGTTTCTGGGTGGTGCCTCGCATCAGTTTAGTGTGCTTTATATTCAAAAGCAGGATGGTACATTCGAAGGTGCTAGCGCCCAGCCGTGGCGGCAGAATGTGGTCTGTGAAGAAGTAAATGCATTGTTTTTCGATGCCGACCGTGATGGTGATCTCGATTTGTACGTCGTGAGCGGAGGTAATGAGTTTGACGAGAATGCTCCCGAATACCGCGATCACCTGTATCTGAACGACGGAAAGGGCGTTTTTCGCGAGGAAGTGCTGGCGTTACCTTCCATGCGCGATCCCAAGCAATGCATTGCCGCAGCCGATGTGGATGCTGACGGAGACCTCGATCTTTTCGTAGGAGGCCGTGCAGTGCCCGGCTCATTCCCGACGCCGGCGAGGAGCTATTTGCTAAGGAATGATTCCCAGGGCATTAATGTAAAATTTACGGACATTACAACTGGCGTACCCGCACTGCTCAGCCCAGGCATGGTTACCGCCGCAGTTTTCGCGGATTTGAATGCTGATAAAAAGCCGGATCTCATGCTCGCAGGTGATTGGATGCCTGTAATGACTTTCAAAAACACCGGTACCACATTTGAAAATCAGCCGGTTGAAGCGCTGAAAAACTCCGACGGCATGTGGGCAGCCATGGAAGCCGCCGATCTCGATGGTGACGGTGATACCGACTTTATTCTTGGTAACGCAGGTTTAAATAATCAATACAAACCCACACCCGGCCGCCCTGTGACGATCTACTACGACGATTTCGACAAAAACGGCGTGATAGACCCCGTTTGCACCTATTATATCGGCGAGAAAAGCTACCCCATGTTCTCCCGCGACGAAATGCTCGACCAGATGACCGCTTTGAAAAGAAAATATACCAACTACGCGGGCTATGCCGATGCTACAATCGAAGATGTCTTTGGCAAAGAAGCTGTCGAAAAGAGCAAGAAAGTGTATTGCAAGCAGCTGAGTAGTATTGTGTTGGAAAACCTCGGAAACTTCGGGTTTAAGCAACACGCGCTTCCGGAAGCCGCTCAATTTTCACGGACAAGCAGCATTATCGCGGATGATTTCGACGGCGATGGTAAAACGGACCTGATTCTTGCCGGTAACTTTTCGCCCTATCGCGTTCAGCTGGGGCCTTGCGACGCGTCGGTAGGAGTGGTGTTGAAGCAAACGGCGCCTTTCCAATTCGAGGCCCTTTCCCCTTTGGAAACCGGCTTGTGGGCAGGCGGTGATATCCGGAGCTCAGTTTTGTTAAATAAAAAGCGTATATTGTTTACCGTTAATGACGATCAGCCCGTCTTGCTCGAATGGAAAAAGTGATGCGAAATAGGGCCTTCCAATGCTTGGCGTATGCATTATGCGTACTGGCGGGGCACACGCATGCGCAACCGCGTACGACGTTGCTGCACCGCGCAGAGCAGAACCTCACGCGGGTGATCGTGCATGATATATTTTCACCGCCGGTGGCGAGCCGCATTTACCTGTACGCCAATGCGGCGGCTTATGAGACGCTGTTACTGGGCCACAAAGGCTATAAAAGCCTTTATGGCCAGGCTAACGGTTTTCCCAAAATAGAAGCTTCGAGCGATAAAGGGTGGGCTGCATCGGGAGATATCAACTACAAATTGGCTGCGTTGTATGCCTTTTTCAGGACCGGCGGGCGGCTTGTTTTTTCGGAGCCCATGCTGAAAGACAGCGCTGAGAGCATTTTGGCAAGCTGTGGCGAGCGTGACGAGATCGTTTATCAAAACTCCCTGCGCCTGGGCGAAATGGTGAGCGACAGCATTCTGGCATGGTCGGCGCGGGATAACTACGGTGCCACCCGGAAAAAACGCCGGTACACATACAGTAAGGAAAAAGGGAAATGGACGCCTACGCCTCCCGGCTATATCGACGCCGTGGAGCCTTATTGGAGCCAGATCCGCCCCGTTTCGCTCGATTCGGCAGGGCAGTTCAAGCCCGTTCCGCCTCCTGCGTTCAATACCGAACCCGCGAGCGTGTTTATGAAGGAATTGAAAGAGGTTTATGACAAAACGCGCATCCTGAGCAAGGAGGAAGTCCTGATCGCCAGTTTCTGGGATTGTAATCCATTTTATCTCAATACACAGGGGCACTTGAATTTCGCAACGAAGAAGCTTTCGCCAGGCGGTCACTGGATTTCAATTGCCGGGCAGGCTATGGAAAGTGCCGGTAAGAACTGGATAGAATCCTGCTCGACGTACTTGTTGACGTCCATTGCATTGTTCGATGGCTTTATCAGTTGCTGGGACGAAAAGTACCGCAGCCAGTTCATCAGGCCGGAGACGGTGATCAATGCCTATGTGGACGAAAAGTGGCGCCCGTTGCTTCAAACACCGCCATTTCCGGAATATACCAGCGGGCACAGCGTGATATCGACGGCTGCTGCGGAGGTACTGGAAGCGGAGCTGGGAAGAGACTTCGGATTTGACGATCATACCGAAACGCCCTACGGGTTGCCGGTGCGGCATTTCGCATCTTTCGCGGCGGCGGCCGAGGAAGCGGCGATCAGCAGGCTTTATGGAGGGATTCACTACCGCTCGGCCATTGTGAACGGACAAAAGCAGGGTAGAGGGGTTGGTTTACAGGTAATTCAGAAAATACGGCTAAAAGAAGCTATCGGCAAATAGTCTATCATAATTGTATGTTAA
>DATMSL010000574.1:0-2169 GCA_035565435.1 Dyadobacter sp.
ATAAATCATCCCATTATGGCTTTTCCAGAAACCGTATTAGCGGTGTAATGAACTTGCCGAAATCCTCAATATGCGGTAAATGCCCGATATTATTCAACTCTATCAACTCGCTGTTGGCGATCTTCGCCTTGGTTTGCCTACCGAGTTCCGGATAATTTCCGAGCGTTTTCCGCACATTCTCAGGCGCCAGGTTCTTACCTACGGCACTCCGGTCGCGCTGGCCGATGATGAGCAGCGTAGGGGCCTTAATTTGCACGAATTCGTAGCAGACGGGCTGGGTGTAGATCATATCGTACGTCAATGCGCTGTTCCAGGCCACACGCGGATAATCCTTCCCGAGGGTCCAGCCGGCCAGGAGGTTTGCCCATCTGGTATAAGAGTCCTTCCATTTGCCATCATAGTAGCTGTTGAGCTGATAGTTCTTAATGGAATTGAAATCGCTTTTCAGCTCACTCATATACCATTTATCCACGGGCTGGAAGGGCACCTTCAACTTGTAATCTTCAAGGCCTATCGGATTTTCCAGGATGAATTTTTCCACCGTTTCCGGGTACATCAATATGAAACGGGTTGCCAGCATCCCGCCCATCGAATGCCCTAGAAGAGCTATTTTGCCAATGCCTAACTTGTCGAGGATCTTTTTGGTATTAGCCGCGAGGTCATGAAATGAATACTGGTAATGCAGAGGCTTGGTAGACTTTCCAAAGCCGATCTGATCGGGAATGATCACCCGAAAGCCCTTACCGGCGAGCGCCTTGGCGGTTTCCTCCCAATATGCGCCGTTGAAATTCTTTCCATGCAGAAGCACGACTACCTTCCCGTTTGCACGCGCGGGGCGCACATCCATGTACGCCATGCGAAGCTTTTCGCCCTGCGATTCAAATTCCAGGTAATCGACTGGAAAGGGGTAGGTATATGCTTCCAGGTTCATGTCCAGCGGCCGTAATGAGTCATTTTGTGCATGTACGGTCGTGACAGATAGGAATAGCAGGCCAATGCCCAGGCTGAGTTTTTTCATAGGTTTTGAGCTTTAAAAACGAAAAGAGGATAACGTGACCGCTATCCTCTTTTGCATTGAAAAATATATACCAGTGCGCCTTAGTCGATCAGACGCGCTTTGGTTGATAGGTAGGCTGTCAATGTTGCGAGCACGCCCACGATCGCGAATGACCAGCGTAGGTTGGCGAACTGCGCCACGATACCGATCAACGGTGGGCCGATCAGGAAGCCGATGAAGCTGATAGAAGAAACCGCCGCAAGCGCCATTCCGGCCGACATGGTTTTGGAACGTCCGGTTGCACTGTAAACCAACGGAACAACCGATGATACACCGAAACCAACCAACAGAAAACCCAATGTGGCAGTGATCAGGGTAGGGAATGCTACGGCGATGGCAAGACCAGTGCCCATTAACGTACCGCTCAATTGCAGCATTTTACGACGTCCGAGGCGGTTGGCCAGCCAGTCGCCTGCAAAACGTCCGCCTGTCATTGTACCCATAAATGCAACATACCCAAGGGTAGTCATCGAGGCCGGCACGTGAACGGCCTCCTGGAAGTAAACACCGCTCCAATCGAACATGGCGCCTTCACAGACCATCGCACAGAAGCCGATCAAGCCAAGAACCAAAAGGTCACGGTCGGGCTTTACGAACATCGGTTGCTCTTCGCCTGCCTCTTTTTCAGTATCAGGCATTGTATGCTTGTAGGCCGTGAAAATGACGGCAAACGCGATCAGTGCAATGACGATGAAGTGGATATGAGGAGGGATGTGTACCGAAATGAAGAGCGAGCCGATCATCGCGCTCACGAAGCCCGCAAGGCTCCACAAGCCGTGAAAAGAGGCCATAATGGACTTGCCGTAAACCTGTTCCACAGCCACTGCCTGGGTATTCACGGCAATGTTCGTCAGGTTACCCCATAACCCGAATGCAAACAAGGCGATGACAAGCTGCTCAGTACGGGTTACAAAACCAATGAATGTCAGTGTAATAGCATACAAAACAGCGCCGATCAGCACCATTTTCTTGCTTCCGTAGTGGGTTACCATCCAGCCGGAGATCGGAAGGCTTGCCATTAAACCCAAAGGAAGGGCTAACAGCACAGTTCCAAGACCGCCCTCGGTGAGGTGGAGCATGTTCTTAATGTCCGGGATCCGGCTTGCCCAGGC
>DATMSL010000575.1:0-11259 GCA_035565435.1 Dyadobacter sp.
AATATCGTGGGTATATTCTTCATTAGATGTCAAAAGGCCGGTATCGGTGTACAAACGGGAGGTATCTTCATTATAGTTACCGCTTGACAAATGTGCGTAGCGCAATACCCGGTTGCCCTCATTGCGAACAATAAGCAATAGTTTGGTGTGGGTTTTAAGCAAACCAATACCATAAATCACGAAACAGCCCGCTTTTTGCAGACGTTGCGCTTCCTTGATATTGTTTTCTTCGTCAAATCGCGCCTTCACCTCGAATAACACCGCCACGTGCTTGCCATTCTCGGCCGCATGCAGGAGCGCCTCCGTCACGCGCGAGTTTTTCGCAAGGCGATAAATCGTCAGTTTAATGGACAACACCTTCGGGTCTTCCGCCGCTTGTTCCAGCAGTTGCAATACCGGCTCGAAGTTGTTATAAGGATGGTGCAAAAGAATGTCCCGTTCCCGCATTACCTCGAAAATATCCGGAATGCGTTCGCGTTCGAGTCCCAGCGGTGGCACGGGCGGGCGGGTCGGTGGAATCTGGTCTTTGAACTCCGGATGTTTGATAATGCCCCAAAGTGCCGTGAAATCGATCAGCGCGTCGGTCATGAACACATTATGGTCGTCGATCTCCCAACGCTTTTTGATGAGGTTCAGCAGATCCGGGTTCACGTCAGGCTCAATCGAAACCTGCACTACCCTGCCCAAACGACGGCTTTTGATTTTTTGCTTGATCTCGTCGATAAAATCCGCTTCGATATCATCACTTTCTTCCAGGGTAAAGTCCCCGTTGCGGATAATACGGAACAGGTTCGCCGATACGATATCGACATTCCTGTACAACTTGTTGATATGCGCCTTAGCAATATTTTCAATAGGCAGGAATAACAGCTCGTCCTCCCGCTCGATTACATAGAAACGCGGCAGGTTAGGCGGAAGCTGCACAAATGAGAGCTTCCTGTCTTCTTCGGAAGTGGTACCTTTCACCTGTGTGATCACACCCAGGATAAGCACTTTCGCAAGCAGGACAGGAAATGCGTGGGTATAATCGAAGAGCATCGGGGTCAGCATCGGGTACACCGTGCGGTCGAAATACTCCTCCACGGCAATATGTTCCTCGTGCGTAACCTCGTCCATCCCGATAATGCGGAAACCGTGATTCGCAAAAAGCGGCATCAGTTGGTTCTTGTAGCATTCATTCTGCCGGCGCACAAAATCATGCACTTCCTTCATCAACACCTTGCGGAAGGGAATCTCCCGCAGCCCCGAATAATCGAGGCGTTCCTTGCCGAAATCGAGATAATTGTAAAGGCTTCCTACGCGTATAGTAAAAAATTCGTCGAGGTTGGACGAAGTAATCGCCAGGAATTTGAGCCGGTCGAACAGGTTGCGCTCTTCGTTGGTTGCCTGATCGAGCACGCGGTCGTTGAATTTCATCCAGCTGAGATCCCGGCTGATCAGGTCACTTTGCTGCATTTGGGTATTGGCCTTCTCCGACGAACTGACCGCCTTGGCATCCTCTGCCGCCGCCGGTTCCTTCGGACTTTTGAACAATGCGAACAAATTAGTCAGCTTACTTCGTTTTTCATTGCTATATATATTGTCGGATGAGCCGGACATAACGTTATGCGATTAAAAAGGTGTATCAGGATGGGAATAAAAATTCAACGAATCTAAACAATCTAATGTTTTCGGTCCGATGAAGTTTGTGTTAAATTTTCGTTCCAAAAAGAAACGGATGACTGTGTTTCACAGCCATCCGTTTCAATATTGCGGTTTAAGCTAATGACTACACGTCGACGCGGGCATATTTCGCGTTTTTCTCGATGAAATCGCGGCGGGGAGCAACCTCGTCGCCCATCAGCATCGAGAACAGGTGATCGGCTTCCGCAGCTGATTCCACAGAAACCTGTTTTAAACTTCTGCGCTCAGGGTTCATCGTCGTTTCCCAAAGCTGCTCAGCGTTCATTTCACCAAGACCTTTGTAACGCTGTACGTTCACCGAGTCGTCCTTACCGCCTCCAATCTCGCGCACCGCCTCTTCGCGTTGTTGCTCGGTCCAGCAGTAGCGCTCTTCCTTGCCTTTTTTCACGAGGTACAATGGCGGCTGGGCGATGTAGATATAACCGTTATCGATCAGGATCTTCATGTAACGGAAGAAGAACGTCAGAATCAGCGTACGGATGTGGCTACCATCGATATCGGCATCGGTCATGATTACGATCTTGTGGTAACGCAGCTTGTCGATGTTCAATGCACGCTCGTCGCCGTCTTTACCGATCTGCACACCCATGGCGGTGAACATGTTCTTGATCTCTTCGTTTTCGTAGATCTTGTATTCCTGCGCTTTCTCTACATTCAGGATCTTACCGCGCAATGGCAGGATCGCCTGGAATGCACGGTTACGGCCCTGCTTGGCAGTTCCACCCGCCGAGTCCCCTTCCACAAGGTATAGTTCGCATACATTCGGGTCGGTTTCGGAACAGTCGGAAAGCTTTCCCGGCAAACCTGTACCGGTGAGGATATTTTTCCGCTGCACCATTTCACGCGCTTTTTTAGCGGCGATACGGGCTTTGGCAGCGAGGATCACCTTGTCGATGATCACGCGCGCCTCTTTCGGATGTTCTTCGAGGTAGCTTTCCAGCATTTCGGCTACTACCTGGCTCACGGCACCGGTTACTTCACCGTTTCCGAGTTTGGTTTTGGTCTGACCTTCGAATTGCGGCTCGGCTACTTTAATGGAAATAACCGCTGTAAGGCCTTCACGGAAGTCGTCCCCGCTGATCTCCACTTTTTCTTTCGCCAGAATACCCGATTTTTCAGCGTAGTTTTTCAAAGTACGCGTCAAAGCGGCACGGAAACCGGATACGTGAGTACCACCTTCGATCGTATTGATGTTGTTCACGTACGAGAATACGTTCTCGCTGTATGACGTGTTGTACATCATCGCCACTTCTACGGGGATAGCGCCCTTGTCGCTTTCCATATGGATTGGCTCGGGGATCAAAGGCTGGCGGGTAGCATCCAGGTAAGTCACGAATTCGTTCAGACCTACTTCGGAATAAAACTCCTCGCCGCGGAACTTGCCGTTTTCGTCCTCTTCACGTTTATCTTCCAGCGTAATGCGGATACCCTTGTTCAGGTAAGAAAGCTCGCGCAAGCGGGTTGCGATCGTTTCGTATTTGTATTCCGTTACGGAGAATATCGTAGCATCAGGCAGGAAGTGGATGATTGTTCCGGTATCCTCCGCCTCACCGATCACGCGGGTCGGGTAAAGCGGCTTACCTTCACTGAACTCCTGCTCGAATATCTTGCCTTCGCGGTGCACTTCCGCACGCAGGTGCGTGGAAAGCGCGTTCACGCAGGATACCCCTACCCCGTGCAAACCACCCGAAACCTTATATGTGTCTTTATCGAATTTACCACCGGCGTGCAATACCGTCAATACTACCTCCAAAGCAGACTTTTTCTCCTTGGGGTGCATCCCGGTGGGGATACCGCGACCGTTATCTTTTACAGTGATTGAGTTATTGGGCTCTACGGTGACGTTGATCGTATCACAATAACCCGCCATCGCCTCGTCGATAGAGTTATCGACAACCTCCCAAATCAAATGGTGAACGCCTTTGAAGCCAGTGTCACCGATATACATGGCCGGACGTTTACGAACGGCCTCTAAACCTTCAAGAACCTGGATATTTTCAGCCGAATAGCTGTTTACTTCTAGCACTGCTTCGTTTGACATATAGTTTGTTTTACACTTGGATAAAAAGAACCATTATCTGGCTTTTTAAGCACGTAAAGATACGAATTTTTTATGGTTTTACCTAGCAAAACGTATCGCAAACCTGCCATCCGACATGCCCTCCGGACCGAATACCGGCTAGCGGGCGCGAGACGCCGAAATATGATATTTCTATGTTGGGGAATAACGCCGGAAGCCTGTCAATATATATTCTCCAGTGTCTCAGCCGGATGAGCATCCGGCACCCGGAAGTTAGCGTAGTGAGTACCCGTCGCCGGTAGAGATGAGGCTCCTATCAAGGCGGTAAAAAGTCTTCCTGCCATCCCCCGATACGTCCAGAATACCGAGCTCGTAGGTTCCCGGGCCCAGATCGTTTTCACGAAGCAGGGTATTGAAACCGCTTTTATAGTAATGCCCCTTTGTGATGATATTCTTCCGCGCTTCTGTTTTGGGATTTGCACTGATCAGGTAAGTCGAGTCGGTGGCAGTGTTTTTCATTGCCAGGAACCGGTCGTCCCAAAAATGCTTCCGCTGTGGCGAAACATTGCTGGATACAAAATAGTGAGTCAGCTCTTCTACTCGTTCCCGCGCCACCCGATGGATATTCCACGTTTCGAGGTAGAGCTCATTGTCCTTTACCGGCCCCTTTTTCGCAAACATTGCGTCAAGCTCCTCCTTTTCTATCACCGGTTCCGGAAGCCGGAAAAACCCTTTTTCATATCCTGGAATCAAATAAAAACCTCCATAATTGACAATGGACTTTTCGACGGAGAACATACTCCGGTTGTTTTGCCAATTGTAGACATCGGCGAGCAGCGCCGTTCTCTGGCGTGCTACATTCCCGGTAAACCGGTAGTAACAATAAGCCCAATAAAAAACACTGAAGCCGAGTACCGTCGTAAAAACCCATTTTGTTCGCAACCAATGGGTATAAAACAACAGGAGAATATAAAAAATAGCCGTTGAAAGGGCCGCGTACATCTGAAAGCGGCTGGCAAGTGTGCTCCCTGCCCAGGACCGGAATAACGCGACAACAGTACTTGAAATAAAAATGAATGCAAAAAACGAAAGCAACTCGATTGTACCGGGCTTGACCTGCATGGGCTTCTTAAAATAAACACTGGCAACCCGGATCGTAACCAGGACCATACATACTATGATCAAAAAGCCCCAAATCGCCGAAAATAGCTCCGGCATCGCCCACAGCGACATTGAAGCACCCACAAACCCGAAAAGCGACGAAAAGAACTGCAATCCGTTTTTGGGCAGATTCACCGCCTGACCCGACTCATAACCCGACATGTAAAGCCAGAGACAGGCGAACATGAAAACGCCCGTCAGAATCGCGTTACGGAAGTCTTTGTGACACAGATAAAAGAAAATGACCGCAGGAAAGCTCAGAATACCGTTACCATGTGTAAAAGTAGCCAGAAAACAGCACAGGATAGCTCCATAAAAGGCGGGTTTTGTCCCCCGGGAAACAAGCAGGATGGCTGCGGCCAGAAAGGCTGTCAGGAAAGGATGCTGTAAGCTTGTAAGTGCCCAGTTCGAAACCTCGTAGTACATGGGTTGAAAGAGCACAAGCGGAACCGGAATAAAATAATAGAGCGGCAACCCAGCTTTACGAAAGTTGACGTAAAGAAAATAGCAAATGTAAATCACTGCTAATGTTCCAAGAGCAATGTAAAACCGGAAATGCAAATGCCCCGTAAGTTCATAATCAATTAAAGAAACAAATCTTGGGACCGCCGCTTTATGGTCATTGAACGTGCGGAACATTTCCTCAATCACTTTGCTGAAACTTGCATTATCGCCCGTAATTGCTTCAATGAATTGAATAAACAAAAAATCGTCCTGATAGGGAAAATCGACCGAAAAATGGAGATTATAAAGAAAAAATAACAGGATAACGGTGAGGATGGCGACAATTGGTAAAAATCGAAGCATGATAAAGCCGTAACGTGTGTTATGTGATAGATTCGGATGAGTTATAAGCAAATCTAAATCTTTATCGCCTCGATTCGTAACATAGTTTGCTTTTCTTAGTAACCGAAAATCGACGAATAAATTGCGATAAAAACAGAGAGAGCGGAGAAAAAACTCCGCTCTCAAAAAGTATAGCAATTATCGTACCAGCCCTGTTACTTTCCCATCGGATGGTCCTTCAAAAGTTGCTCGGGGGAGTAAAAGTCTTTTTTAGCCTCAGTAGCAGCGCGTACCTGCTTCACCTTTTCAGGCGAGATAGCCGGCCCTTTGTTTCCAAATGAATTGCGGACATAAGTTAGCACGGCAGCAACTTCATCGTCTTTCAGCAAACCCGCGAAAGGCGTCATAGGAACCTGCCCAGGATATTTCTTACCATTCACTTCAATCGGCCCGAGTAACCCCTTCAATGCGATCTTGATCAATCGTTCGTCGCTTCCGGTAACCCATGGACCCGAAAGTGGGGGGAAACCGGATGCTTCGAGGCCTTTTCCGTCGGGCTGGTGGCAAGTACCGCAATAGCCTTCTTTGGCGTAAATCTGTCTCCCCTGGTTGAACAGGATCAGGTCATTGCCTTTCAGGCTAGTAGTAGCCACATTCTGCTTTTCCCGTTTCACATTTTCGCCTTTCAGGTGTGCCTCCGCAGCTTCCTGCGCGTGGATCATCCAGTCGTCGAGCGGCTTTTTCCTTGCCTCAGCCAAAATCGGCAGTCCCTTTTCCTTACCGATCCACGACGCCGCTACGATACCCATCAGGCGTACGCGGCTGTTTTCGTCCCGTACTGCTTGCATAAGCAGATCCGCCTGGTCGGGCAGCTGGTGGCCCGTATAGCGCACAACCTGCACAGCTGCTGCGCGTGCGTGATAGTCTTTCGCTTTCAATACCTGTTTCAAAAGCTTCTGATCCACTTTGTCCATACCCCAGCTAACCCACAGACCTTCCAGCAAATGATGTTCGTAACGCGGATCCTTTTTATCCAGGTTAGCCACCCAGGTATTCAGTTTGGCCAAAACCTGAGAAGCATCCCGGCCACGCAGCTCACGACGGGTGCGGTAGCGTGTCCGGTATTCGGGCAATTTGAGGTTATCGAGCAACTCTTCAATGCTTGCTCCATCCACTTTCGCAGGCGTTACCAGCGGGCGCGACGGATAGGTAATGCGGTAAATACGACCGTGCGAGTGGTCACGCAGTGGGTCACGCGCATTGTGCTGCATGTGCCCGATGAGGATATTATGCCAGTCGATCACATACAATGAGCCATCCGGCGCAAATTCCATGTCTACCGGGCGGAAATTGCGGTCATCGCTCACGACGAGATCCTGACGATGGTGGCTCTTGTAGCCGGTGCCGTCGTCGGTCAGCGTATGCTCTTTGGTTCCCAGGAAACCAATGGTGTTGTTGATCAAGAAATCCCCCTGGATATCATCCGGGAAATGCCGGCTCGATACAAATTCCAGACCGGACGTCGGGCGTACACGGTGCTTGTCTTCCACCAGCTGCACCGATTTGTGAGTTGCTTCGCCATAACGTGGGAAAACGCTGCCCGGTAGCATCCAGCGTACGTCAGGGCTCGATGTTTCTGCGAAAAACGGCTGGCCCCAATCATCAAATGCGATACCCCACGGGTTCGGGATCGAAAGCTGGGCCGTACGTTCCAGTTTTTTCAATTGAGGAGCATAACGGTAAAAACCGCCATTGGTAGCACGCACCGGGCCATACGATGTTTCGACATTGGTATGCAGGAACACCCCTTCACCGGAGTAAATAGCACCGGAAGGGTCCACCGTAAATGCGTGGCTGTTATGGTGCGTATCATGGTCGTCGAAGCCACTCAAAAGGATCTCTTCTTTATCTGCTTTGCCGTCGCCATTTGTGTCGGTCAGCAATTTCAGGTTGGTACCCTGCGAAACGTACACACCTTCTTTGGCAATTTCAAAGCCCAACGGCAAATGCAGGCCATCCGCGAAAACACTTTGCTTGTCGGCCTTGCCGTCGTTATTGGTATCTTCAAAAATGATGATTTTGTCGTTCGGCTTCGAGTCGCCCGGCTTGTAATGCGGATAGCTCGGCATGGTGGCTACCCAGAGGCGCCCTTTGTTGTCGAAAGACATCTGCATGGGTTTCGCCAGATCGGGAAACTCCTGCTCTGATGCAAAAAGCTCAATTTTATAGCCAGTCGGCACTTTCAGTTTCGCTAATGCGTCATTTCCGTACAGATACGTGAGGCTACCATTTTTATCAGGGTTAAAATTAGTTTTTACCTGCGGTAATGTGCGGGTATTCTTGTCAGCCGCCGCCAGGTCCATCTTCTCCCCTTTCGAAGCCGCCAGCCATATCGCCTGGTCCCGAATATCGGTCAACTGGCGGATCTTCTCGATCTCCGCGGGATAGTTATCCGGGCCAAATGGATTGTAACGACGACCATAGACGTGTACGCCATTCGGGATTTTGAAATCGTTATGCCACATCCAGTTCTTTTCGCTGACAGCCGCATGTACCAATTCCCGGTTTTTAGCTTTTTCCGGCGCTTTTCCGAAGATTTTGTCTACCAGCAGAACGCCCAGCTTTTTATAACCCTCCGCATTCAACTGCGATCCGTCGATCGTCAGATCCTCTTTCGTTTCGGCATACCACTTCTGAGATGGCGCAAAAGCGTCGACGAACAATACCTTGTTCTGATCGGCTACTTCTTTCATCGCTTTGGTGTACAAAAGGAGGTTTTCGTTCTCCTTTTTGCCGTTCGGCAGGTCATACTTAGCCGAAAGGTCTTCAAAAGCGATTGGCGAAACGATTACCAGCTGCGGTGCGGAAGTACCGTTGTATTTCTGCTGCAATGTCCATTTGATGAAAGCATCAAGTTCCGCCTTGTAATTTGCCAGACCAGCTTTGCCTTCAAACGACTCATTGTAACCGAAAAAAGAGACGATTACATCGGTTTTCAAACGAGTGAGCCATTGATCAGGCGTTTCGAAATGCCCTTCGCTTTGGGAAGGGTTGGCCAGCTCCGTCTGAAACTTTTCGGCTCCCGGGAACGCCCAGGGCGTATTGCGGCTTGCATGCGGGCGGAAGCCGGGCGTATCACCGCCATCGCACATGTTACGAATAATAAGGTTGTCGTCGGGATAACGCATATACAACTCCGTTTCGAAGTTGTCGTAATTCATCATCCGGGAACCCAGGTTGTTACCGATTAGTGAAATATGCGTTCCCTTGCTGATCTTCACCGGCACTGGCTGGTTCAACTGGAACGCGCTGAATGCAATGACTGCCAGTCCAAAGGCAATGAGCGAAGAATAAACGCTGATTTTTTTGGGTTTAGACATTTGAAAAGGTTTTAGATTGGGTTTTGAGGTAGCGTTATGTAAAACTATTTGGCCTCTCTATAAGGCACCTGAATGTCCATTTTGCCTTTCCATTCTTTCGGAATTTTCAACCCCAGCTCATAATGGATCGCATTGATAACAAGTCGCTGGAAAGGTTCCAGCCGGAAATCTTCGGGGTGGCCAAGGGTTGTCATGAACACCTTTCCTCCAAATGAATTAGTACCTGTCCAAGCCACGGGGTTTTCAATCGCCTCCTTATCGGGATTCACCGACTTACCCATCAGCAACCACGTAGAGCCTTTTGTAGGATAATCAGGCAGCACACGGTACAGCCACGAGCGGGCATGGAACGGGCCCTTCACGCCGGTCAGGATCGGATTTTTGGCTTGCTCGGGAACGACTGTGACGTCGGTACTACTATTATGACCGTAATGCGTATGCTTCGCCGCACCGCCCCATCCCGGAGGCGCATTCAATGCAAACTCTCCGAAAGCATTCCATTTTTCACTTTCATGTCCTTTGGGAAAGTTGAATGCGTGCGTCGTGGTGCGAAAACCCATTACCGGCTTACCGGTTTTCAGATATGCTTCAATTAGTGCCAGCTGGTCGGGTGGCAACTGACGCCAGCGCAGATAGAAGACCGCCAGATCGGCGTCCTTCAATGCTTCTAAACCGGGGATGTTTTTCTCGCTGTTGTGATCAGGATAGGCTTTGAGAACGATCGTACGCATGCCGTAGTTTTTTTCGAGTTCCGCGGCAACAATCGGCAACGTTTCTTCGCCGCTGTACTCATGATCGCCCGTTACGAAAACTACAAGGGGCTTCTTTTTAGAGGACTGCGCGGACGCTACGTGCGCACCCGCCACCACTGCAAATGCCGCAAAAAGCAAGCAAATGCAGAACTGTTTCAATTTCATGATGAATGGATTAAGGTTCAAGCTTTGTGAGTAAAGGGGTATATTGGGAAGACTGTTTAATGCAATTTTTCCCCTAGTTAATTATAAACGAAATATGGTGCATCCTGTGTTATCCTGTTCAGAGGGCACAATATGATGCAAGGGTGTGAATATTTTATGCTTCACACGACGAGTTTATCTTTATCGGCCGGTTTGAAATACCGGGAGTACATATCACGGAAGATGAAGAGCGTGAGGTAGAGCTGAGGGTATTTGCTTACGAATGTCTCGTCCTCCGCCGACTCTTCGAGCAAGTCCCGCAATACAGTAAAACTTAAATCGGCCAGCTCGGAAAACTGGGAAGCGGCTTTCAGCAGCTTATCACGATGCTCTTTGAAAAGCCGCACCTGTTGCTCCGCATCTTCGAACGTTTGCTCGCCGTGGCGGTATTTCTTGACGGGAGGACAAAAAAACGCTGAGCAGGTATACGGACGGGGCTTGTTATAGGCGGTGCAGCAACCAGAAAAACACGCACAGGGCATTTTGAATAACAATTTCTCTTTGATTTCCGTAACCGACAGTCCGAGGTCGTCCGCGACTTTCCTGTCAGCCTCGTCCCGGATAAATCCATAAGGAAACAATGTACCGTCGCAGCACAATCCGCAGCTCATACAAAGACCCGAAATCTCTTTTTCGTTGCCTGCCATCTTCGATTTTGTTAGGTGTGTAATGATAGACAAATATCCCCTGACCTAAAAGGCTAGCCAATAGCATATTTACGCGGCCTTACAAAAACTAAAACCCAAGCGTCATTTCCGCTTCCGTCATTTTGTAACCATCTTTCATATATGAAATTGTTACCGCCTGATCAATCACGACGTAGCCCTCAACAATCACCAGTGCAAGGAGCAGTCCCCCTGCTATACCCAAAAATAACTTTTGCTTTTTATCGAAAGACATACTAACGCTTTCAGTAGGATTACTTGCTAACCGACTTATCTCAGTTTTATTATCGACGAGCTTCGTTTACAACATCAGTAAGGCAAGTCGATCACTCTCGCAAATGCTCTTTCAGTTCTTCTTTTAACGCATAATAGTACTTCAATTTACGCGCAATAATATCCTTTTTCGTGATCCGTGGCCCGGTATTATGCGGCGGATCATAGTCGTCTCCGATCACGGTTATCTGAATCGTATCCCCAGGTTGTAACCTTGCTTTTAACCAGTCCACATGCACGTCGTCAACACTATTAAGTCCACTTAATGTAATGTTTAGCTCCTCGTCGGGGCTATCTTTCCGGCGTATAGCATCTAAAATACAGGTTACTACATA
>DATMSL010000576.1:0-4096 GCA_035565435.1 Dyadobacter sp.
ATCAGAAAGATATGATCTACACCGCTTCCATGACACTGCCAGCGGTGAAGAAAGTGATGGTGGAAAAAATCATCACCGGGCAGGTCACCGGCGATGATGGCGGGGTTTTACCGGGTGTCAGCATCGTTGTGAAAGGGACTACCCACGGTACCACCGCGGATGAGAATGGGCGTTACCGGCTGGCGACCACCGAGGACTCTCCTACGCTCATTTTCAGTTTCGTAGGGTATGCAAGTCGCGAGGTGGTAGTCGGTAGCCAATCGGTTATCGACGTTCGGTTGTCGGTCGATAACAAGGCCCTCGATGAAGTCGTGATCATCGGTTACGGAGATAGCAAGCGAGAGGACCTGACCGGTTCCGTGTCTTCGATTAATGTTGAAAAAGACCTTAAAAACACCCCCGCGACGCGTGTCGATCAGATGTTGCAAGGTCGTATGGCCGGGGTTTATGTCAAATCCACCAATGGTGCGCCCGGCAGCCCCACCACAATCCGGGTGAGAGGATCGAGGTCGATCAGCGCTACCAACGAGCCGATTTACGTCATCGACGGCATTGTCGATCCCAGCGGCACAAATCTCAACTCCATCAACCCTGCCGACATCGAGAGCATTGATGTCCTGAAAGACGCATCCACCACGGCCATTTACGGTTCCCGTGCCGCCAATGGTGTCGTGCTTGTAACTACCAAAAAAGGGAAGGCCGGCCGGAACGATTTCCGGTTTTCTACCAGCCACGGCGTGTCGCAATTGCCCCGGAAACTCGACCTGATGCATTCCCGGGAGTTTGCAGAGTTCATCAATGAAGCGCGGATAGATGCGAAAATGCCCATTGTTTATCCGAATGTCGATTCCATCGTCAACCTGAGAGGTGAAAGAGGAACCGACTGGATGGATGCTGTTACCAGAACGGCCCCCTTTTCGACGTACGATCTTTCGGCATCGGGCGGGGCAAGCGGCGATCGCGGGTATACCTATTTCTTGTCGGGTAACGTACTGGATCAGAAAGGGATCATCAGGAATACCGGCTTTCAGCGTTACCAGGGTCGTCTGAATTTCACCAAAAACCTCTCTTCCAAGGTCGACCTGGGAATCAATCTGAATATAAGCCGCGAAAAAAGGCAAATTACAAGCATTGCGCTCGGTGCCAATAGCAACTGGGCGTCATCGTACCTCTATCTGCCACCGACAATGCCGGTTTACAAACCCGACGGCTCCTATGAAACTTTCAACCCGATCTGGTATTCGGGCGGGCATATCGATAACCCTGTCGCGATAGTGGATAAAGTAAAAAACGACCAGGTCGCCAACAATGTGATTGGAAACTTTTATCTGCAATATGAGCCGGTTCGCGGGCTGAAACTGAAATCGACACTGGGTATCAATTTCATCAACCAGCGCGGCGACACTTACAGCCCATCCGACATGCCGACCAAAATTCTCAACAACACCATGTACGGGTCGGCGGCATCGGATATTTACAACACAACCAGCCTGATCAACGAGAACACGGCGAACTATTCCACGAGCATCGGCAAGCATCACATGGATTTCCTGATCGGGAGCAGCTACCAATCCAGGAAAATCGACCGGCTGTACGCATCGGGTGGCCAGCTTACCAACGACATTACCCAATATAACAACCTCGGGCTGACGGAGCAGGCTTATCGGGGCATCGCGTCCAATCTGGACGAAAACACGATTGTCTCTTTCCTTGGCCGCGCAAATTATGATTACAAGAAGCGGTATTATCTCACGCTCACCGGCCGCCGCGATGGCGCGTCCAACTTTGCGGCCGGCAAAAAATGGGGCTTTTTTCCATCAGGAGCCGTCAAATGGCGGATATCGGCCGAGCCTTTCTACGAAGCTTCAAAAATCAGGCACTTCGTTTCGAATCTTTCGCTTCGGGTAAGTTATGGCGTTTCCGGGAACCAGGGTATTACCAACTATCAGTCGCTGGCATCTCTGAGTGCTAACAGCAATGCTTACATTTTCGGCGGCACCCAGGCGCTGGGGTACACGCAAGGTAACCTCATGAACGACAAGCTTACCTGGGAGACCACCGGTCAGCTCGATGCCGGTCTGGAATTCGAACTTTTTAATGGCAGGATCAATCTCGTGGCCGATTATTACCGGATGCTCAGCAAAAATCTGCTGCTTACCGTACAGATTCCCTCTCAAACCGGATATTCTAACCGCCTGGTTAATCTCGGCAAATCATTGAATGAAGGTTTTGATTTTGCGATCAGCGGGGATGTGATCCGGCGCAATGACTTTACCTGGAATGCGGTTGTCAATATTTCCACTAACCGACAGGAGGTTACAGACATCGGGCCGCTTACCAAGGTGGCGCTGGATGCCGGTTTCGGTTATGGCGTGATCACAAGCTACCTGGAAAAGGGCATTCCGATCGGGGCGAATTATGGCGTCGAATATGCCGGCACCTGGAAAAACCAGGCTGAAATCGACGCTGAACTGCAAAAGGCTGTCGGCAGTCGCACTTACGTATCCGGTGCCAGCTTTTACAAACCCGGCGGCCCCCGTTATCTGGATTACAACCACGACGGTGTGCTCAACGTTGTAGACTACCACTACCTTGCACCGGCTAATCCCCGAGTTTACGGTGGCTTCGGCAGCACACTGACTTACAAAAGGCTATCGCTCGATTTCTTTTTCCAGTTCAGCCAGGGGCACAAGATGTACAACGGGCAGGAGTTTTTCATGGGGACCGGTGCCTATCTGACCAACCAATTCAGGTATATGGTTGACCGCTGGTCGGAACGCAACCCTACTTCGGACATTCCGGCTGTCAACTCGCGTGATAACATCCCTACCAGCCGTTTTCTGCACGATGCTTCGATGCTCCGGCTCAAATCGGCGCAGATCAGCTACAACCTGGGCGGTCTGTTCCTGAAAAAAGTCATCAAGGACATGCGGGTTTATGTAAGCGGCTCCAACCTGTTTTTGCTGACCAAATACAACGGTTTTGACCCCGAAGTCAACAACGGTGGCGGCAGTTCCACGATCATCGCGGCAGACAATGGAAGTTATCCCAATGCCCGTGTCGCTACATTCGGTTTAAATGTTTCCTTCTAATTTATGTTCATTATCAAGATGAAAACTCAAATAAAGGCCGGAAAAATATATGCCTTCCTGCTCGTACTGACCTGCGGCATTTTTCTGCAAGGATGCGATAACGCCCTGAATGAAGATCCGAAAACGTTTATAGCGCCGGACAATTTCTTTAACAATGCCGATCAGTGTACCCAGGCGGTTAACGGCGTTTACACATCCCTTTACAGCGTTTATGGCGCAACGGCGTTCTGGTCGATGACGGAACTGGGGACCGATCTCTCGTACAGTACTGATGCCAATAACCTTGTGCCCAACGATTTTACCTTCAATTCGGGCAATACAGGTACGGGAGGAATGTGGGCCGCATTGTATGGTGCTATCAAAAACAGCAATATGGTGATTGCCAGGGTATCGAAAGCGCCGATCGACGAAAAAATCAAGGCGCGGCTTGTGGGCGAAACGAAGTTCTTACGGGCATTATGGTATTTCACATTAACCAATACATTTGGCGACGTACCGCTCTGGACCGACGAACTGGACATCGATGCCGTGAGCCTGCTCCCCCGCGCCCCGCTCACGGATGTGCGCGCACAAATCATCAGAGACCTGAGTGAAGCCGCAGACGCGCTTCCATTGACTACGAGTGCCTCAGACGCGGGCCGGGTAACGCAGGGAGCCGCGCTGACGCTCCTGGCCAAAGTATATTTATACAACCAGGATTGGGCCAATGCACAAAATACCGCGTTGCGGGTGGTTGAAAGCGGCAAATATTCCCTGCTTCCCAGCTATGCCGATGTTTTCGACATCTGGAACCGCTATAAAAACAATGCGGAATCTATTTTCGCGGTGCAGTTCCTGCGTAATGCAGCTACTTCGAACAACATCCGGACCCACCAGCTGGTGAACTACTACATGCCCACCCGTGACGCGGGATTGAGTACCTACGCGGGTGTTGATTTTGGTAAATATGTAATCGACGGATGGCATGTTTACATTCCCACAGCCAAACTGGTGAATATGTTTGA
>DATMSL010000577.1:0-5999 GCA_035565435.1 Dyadobacter sp.
CCCAGATATTCGCGGGCTGTATATGCCAGTTCAGCCGACGGTCAAGCAGTCGGCGGAGCGGGTAACGTACCGGGAATTTCTTCCGGATAACGCCTTGCAGGGCTTTATTTATTGTTATTGGCAATTGTGTACCAGTGCCCCGCTGGATGAGCCATTTCTCTACCGCGTGGTCGCCGATGGCTGTATCGACATCTTCTTCGAGCTGCATAGCCCTTCCGAAAACTTTGTGATGGGCTTCTGTAAAAAGTATACAGAGTTTCCGCTCGAAAACAGTTTCGACTATGTGGGCGTGCGATTTTTACCTACAATGTTTCCGCAACTCTTCAAAATCAATGCTTCAGAACTGAGCAATCGCTTTGAAAGTCTGGATGCGGTAATACCCGGCACGGCGCAATTCATCGCCTCGGCCTTTGAACCGGGGCTGTCTCCGGCGGAGATCAAGCGCAGGCTGGACGACTACTTCCTGCATTGGATTGCGGGTATTGATTTCAACCACGACACCCGTTTGTACGGGGCGTTGGCCGTGATCCTTCAAAATTTCGGTGTGCTGAACGTTGAAAAAGACCTGGACACCGGTCTCAGTCCCCGGCAACTCCGCCGGCTTTTCGAATATTACATCGGCGACTCGGCCAAGACGTTCAGCCAGGTCGTGCGTTTCCAGAATATCCTTCGTGCCAAACCCTCGCAGCAGAGTCTTCGCGAGAACAAGCTCTTTTATGACAACGGCTACTACGACCAGGCCCATTTCATCAAGGAATTCAAGAACCTTTACGGCGTAACGCCGGGGAACGCGTTCGGGAGGTGATTTTGTCCGTTTTTTACAATCCTGCTCCACCGGACAAGCCGAAATTTGTACCATCAACAAAACGGACGGCATTATGAAACGGCTCATCCTACTACCGGCATTGGTCTGCATCAGCGCCAGTGCACTCTCTCAAACCAATCCATCCATTCAAACTAAACACCAAATGAAACTGAACGCAGGCATTGTCACTTCCAAACTCGCTGAAACCAAAGCATTTTACACCCAGATACTCGGCTTCGGTGTCACATTCGAAAATGAGTTTTACCTGCTGCTCCACACGCCGGGCGGTGCGTCGGAACTTAGCTTTCTGCTACCCGAGCATCCTTCACAGCAACCCTTGTTTCACAAAGCATTTCAGGGGCAGGGCATGTACCTGACCATCGAGGTAGACAACGTCGACGAACTTTACAAAGAACTTCAAAACAAGGGAGTACCCATTAAAATTGATATCCGTGATGAGCCCTGGGGCGACAGGCATTTCGCAGTCCAGGACCCGAACGGCATCGGGATCGATCTCGTGAAGTATTCCCCTTCGCAGGGAAAATAGCCGACCCAATACCATGCAGGTGCTCTTCGCGCACTTGCATGGTATTTTCAGTAACCCGCGGCGAAGCACTTTACCGGATTTCCTTTATTTGCTCAAAATTCGAACAAACATTCTCAAAAGGCAGTTTAGAAGGAAGAACTACACAAATAATGAACGATCACATTACCAGAATCCAGCAAAACATCGAGCCTCTCCGGCAGAAGATTATCCAGCACAAAGTTTATTCGGTTATCAATGACATCGAGGACCTGAAAGTATTCATGAAATACCATGTTTATGCGGTCTGGGATTTTATGTCGCTGCTAAAATCACTTCAAAACGGCCTTACCTGCACATCCGTACCCTGGTTTCCGACCGGAGACGGTGAAACGCGCAACCTCATCAACGAGATCGTGGCAGGTGAAGAATCGGATGTGGACAGTGAAGGAAATTTCAAAAGCCATTTCGAACTGTACCTCGATGCCATGGCACAATGCGGCGCCGATACCACGGAAATAGGCCGGTTTATTGATTCGCTGCGAGAAGCGGGTGATTTCGAGAAGGCATTCGAAGCAGCAGGCACACCCGAAAAGGCTCGTGAATTTGTCCGCTTCACGTTCGACACCATCAACACCCGCAAAGCCTATCTGCAAGCCGCCATTTTTACCTTCGGGCGCGAGGACCTCATTCCGGGCATGTTCATGTCAATCATCGAGGACATCCACCGCAATTTTCCGGACAGTATTTCCATTTTTAAATACTACCTTGAACGCCACATCGAAGTAGACGGCGACCACCACAGCCACCTCGCGCTTCGGATGACCGCCAATCTCTGCGACCGCAATGAGGCATTCTGGCAGGAAGCCGAACAGGCCACCATCACATCCCTCGAAAAGCGTATTGCGCTATGGGACGGCGTTTACGAGGAGATAGTGACAGAAATTATCACAAAATAAGACAGACTCTCAACCATGTCTATTTCAAAAGAATCGGAACTGGCCGGCATGCAGGAAGCAAGCCGCGCGGTAGCTACTACTTTACGCGCGATGCGCGAGCATGCTAAGCCGGGTATGACGGCCAAAGAACTGGACGATTTCGGAGGGGAAATGTTGAATAACCTCGGCGCGAAATCGGCTCCGAAGCTAACATACGGCTTCCCGGGCTGGACTTGCATTAGTGTCAACAACGAAGTGGCGCACGGAGTACCTTCTGAAACAAAGGTTTTGCATGAGGGAGACCTGGTCAATATCGACGTTTCTGCCGAACTGAATGGATTCTGGTCCGATAACGGCGGATCCTTCGTGCTGGGCGAAGATATTCACGGGCATAACAAACTGGTGAACGCTTCGAAACGGATCCTGAGCAAAGCGCTCAGCCAGATCAAAGGCGGCGTAAGGATTGCCGATATCGGGCGGCTGATCGAAACGGAGGCCAAACGGTCAGGCTACAAGGTTATCAGAAACCTGGCCGGCCATGGCGTAGGGCGCAGCCTTCACGAAGAGCCGCATGAAATTGCCAACTTCTACGATCGTTACAACACGACCCGCTTCCGCAAAAACAGCGTGGTGGCTATCGAAACGTTTATTTCAACCGCTTCCACAAATGCCGCTACCGAACGCGACGGCTGGACGCTCGTAGGCTCGCGCGGCGGATATGTGGCGCAGCACGAGCACACGATCATCGTTACGGACGGCAAACCCGTAATCCTTACGGCCATGAACGGTATTTTCGATTGATTATGACCAAAATCCCTGCACCTGGATCCCTAGCGGCGAATCATCCCTCTTTTTGAGCTCTTTCCGCAAACGGATGCAGGTGGGGATATGCCCCGAAATATAGACGTTCGAATTGGCCAGCTGCCTGTCGCTGGTCCATTTGAGCATCGAATGCAGCCCGCCGTCGCCGTTTTTCTTTACCGGTTGGATATTCCAGTTGAAATACTCTTTGAATTCCTCGCGGTGGTTCTCGTGGGCGATGGTAATAGCGCCGCTGATTTTACGCGTGCCAGCCAGCTGCTGCAACGCCAGATAATGCCCAATGCTGCTCATATCGCCTAAAACAACCATTTCTCCTGCGTAAGTGGGCCTGTGCATGGTCGCGCCTACGCCCACGTACGTAATGCGGTCGCCTGCGCGCAGCGACCGTATCCATTGCGCGCCCGGGCCATCCTGTTCGGCATTGATGTACAGGGTGCAGGTGCGGATATCCTCGTCCCAGCCGGCGGGGGTGTAATCGCGGTAAATTCCCTCTCCGACACGTACTTTAATATGCTGGACACGTTTCCAGCCACTCATATCCATCTCGGGAAAATGGACGTCCACTTCAAAGAAGGTAGCAGGTTCCCAGGCCCGTATCGCAAGTACGGTTCCTGTTTTTCCGAAGGCATTTTCAAGCAAGTGCAGCGCTTTCTGTTTGATGATGTTCATTTTTCGTGCAATTGGATTGGTGTTGTTCCATAGCTGACGATCCAGCCGAAATTTTACTTTACAAAACAACACGCCCGTGCGAAGAGAATAAAGGGCAAAAGAGGGGTAATGATTGGACAAATCGCGGTTTTAGCAGAAACTATGAATTCCAATTGTACTCCATAGGTTTCGCATTGAATAGCGTAAATCGTTCTCATCGGGAGCTTTGGCATCAAGAGGAAAGCGAAATGGCTCGTTGATGCATAGGTATGCCCATCCAATTCTCCAACACCAGGGAGGTGCAAAAAAAAGGTTTTCTGAAAGAATGAGCGGGGGAAATAAGTGCGGAAGGTAAGATTAGAAAGTGAATGCTCGAGCAGATGTATTATGGAGTTTTTGCTGGGAAATGCACTCGGATGGAAAGGCCAAACCAATTTATATGCTTAACTTGGATGAGGTTATTTCATCAGCATTTGAACATGAAGATTAGACTAGTTTCGGCACTATGGAGCCTTGCATTGGCTGCATCTGCGCAAGGTGTTGTGGTAAATCCGGATGGAACCCATTCGCATATTATGAACAATGGAAACACGTCGGTTATCGTAAATCCTAACGGGACGCACTCCACTGTATTTCACAATGGCAATACCTCGGTTATTATCAATCCCAGTGGAACGCATTCTACCGCTTTTCGCAATGGAAACACGTCGGTTATCGTAAATCCTAACGGGACGCACTCTACTGCATTTCACAATGGCAATACAACAACTATTTTAAATCCTGACGGAACGCAATCAACCCGTTTCGATAATGAAACCACTTCTACCCGGCGCCACAATGATTCCTCTAAAGAGGAGGAGGAGTCCCTCCGGAGATCGTACGGCTTCCTACCCCTGTGGGAGAGCGGCCCGGTTGTTCCCGATGGTGCTTTTGTCGATTTGAGCCAATGGAAATCAGGGCCGGTTATTTGGGTTTATCCCAGGAGATATAAGCGGAAACCAGACCATTAAATAGCCCCTTTATAACTTGGATCAAATTCCACAATCCATTCGATTCCATATTGGTCTCTAAACATCCCTGCATACGTACCCCAGGGGCTGTCGCCCATAGGCCCCTCAATATTTCCACCTGCCGACAGTCCGTTAAAAATTCTGTCTGCCTCTTCACGACTTTCTGTACTGATTGATATTTTAGACCTGTTTTCGTTTTCATTTACCCGGCCCATAAATTCGGGAACGTCATTGCCTATTAGCACATTATGTTTTCCTATGGGCAAAGCAATAGTCATTATTTTATTTTCTTCGTTTTCTGGTATCGGAAACTCGTCGCTTGCCAGGTCTTTGAAACGAATGATCTTTGTGAAATTTCCGCCAAAAACCGATTTGTAAAAAGTGAATGCTTCTTCCGCATTGCCATTGAAGTTGATCCAGGGGTTGATTGTTCTCATAACTTTAGTTTTTAACCTTTTGACTTTTTTACGAAGAAATCCGGTGGGAGTTACAGGTATAAGTGCCGTTTTCGCTGCTTTGCCAACACTTGAATTGCGCGAACATGTCTGTATTTCTTTCTGCCAATCCAATACCCGGCCCTGTTGACGTCGATAATGCAAAAGTGGAATTTATTCCGGCATTTGAAGCTGTGTAAATGAGACAATTTAGAGGGTAAATTTCGCCAAAACAAAAAGCGGAAGAGCAACACGCTCTTCCGCTTTTTGTTTTGGATGTTTACGACGCATGGGCATCATTGGTACCCGGCTGTCTGCACCAGATTGGGGTTTTTGATGATTTCGTCGGCAGAAATGGGGTAGTAGTTATGAAATGGCTTGATATTGGCAGCGCCTACCGGATTGTCGTCCGCTACCGACTTGACGGCTTCCAGCAGTTTGCCCCATCTTACCAGGTCCGGTCTGCGCTGGTATTCTCCGACGAATTCAACGGCACGTTCTTTCATGATTGCCTCCCGCAGATTGTCTTTGGAAAGTCCGGTCGTCAAGGCTTTCAGTCCGGCACGTTTTCTTATTTCGTTTATCCATTTTGCACAATCGGCTGTATTTCCCTGTTCGTTACAGGCTTCCGCCAGCATCAGAAGCACGTCGGCATACCGGAGCACATACAGATTCTTGCCGCTTGCTTGCGCATTAGCTTCCAGATCCCAGAATTTGGGGCCATACCAGGGGCGATTTTCCTTAGGCCAGGTTTTAAATTTCTGGCCACTATAGCCATAACCGAGCACAACGTCCCTGCGCAGGTCGTCGGGCTCAAAC